>JAITQV010000340.1 GCA_031288765.1 Planctomycetaceae bacterium | reverse complement strand
ACACTGCATCCGTCTTGCGGCTTCGCGCGCCGCCTGAACCGCAGGTAACAGTAATGCGATTAACACGCCAATAATCGCAATTACCACCAGTAATTCCACCAGCGTAAATCCGTTTCGGTATCCGGTTCGACGAACTTTCGAACGGAATTTACCGCCGGAACACAACATAACACACAGCATGAAACATACTGCGAGGCTTGCCATTAAAAATGGCAAAAGGTTAAATAGTTTTACAAACATTTTCTTTTCTCCTTAAGAAAAAAGGGAACATATTAACAGATTACATAACGCATAATCTGTTTTTGCTGAAATTGGGAAACAAACATTAGCCGAGAAACGGCAACAGAAATCGCTCTTGAGGAGCGACACGTCAGTTAAAATTAGGCTCATTCCCACCGATCAAAGTGGTGTATTACATGTTTAAAATGTAACGCTGAACTATACCACCAGTACAACACGCGACGCTCCCTTCACGGGAGACACGCAACTTTGTTGTACTACGATAATTTTCTACACGGAAAATCCGTTGATCTTGTAGAAAATTATTGTTCGCCGAAGCGATTTTAACTGTTGTTGACGTACTCGATTATTTTTTTCACCCGAACAAAAATTCGGGCTACTTATTTTTTAAAATATAATTTAGTCTCCTAAAATATTGACATTAAAAAATGGAAAATTATTTATCGGTTATTCTATATTTAAAAAATTATCGGTCAAGACACCCCTCCCAAAAAAATAATTTGTGAATCTTTTCGCATTTTATTTTTTTGTTTTTATTTATAGATGAATCTCATACGGAGATTTATTGATTTGTTGCGTTAATTTTCTATTGATAGGGATTTCCTACGGAAATCAGATTACCGCAACGTATTAAATCTACATGTAGTAGGGGCGAAAGATTTTTCGCCCCTACCGCATATCTGAAGGTCGGCTAACGCCGACGCAATCGCTCGGCGAGGGGTTTCACCCAACGATTGCCTACCTTTTGATTTTTAAAATCTTTTCCTTTTTTGCCCTTATGTCGGTTGCTTCGGAATGGTCACAAATTATGTTGACCAAAGGGATTAAATTTTTAGCGAATGTGTTCATAGTACTCCTCATTTAGTAATTGAGATGTGGGAAAAACGGTTTTTTGGGTAAAAAAGTGAAAAAATCACTAGAGAGATTTTTTTTATCTCTCAAGCCATGGAAGTTTTTTCAGGTGAAAAGGACATTTTTTCGGGTGAATTTGAAATTGTTTCTCCTGACTTTTTCACGATTCCTCTCAAGAGATAGGTTTTATCTCCGGCGAGACGGTCATTTTTTCAGGTGAAACGGTCATAAAAAATTGATTTAGGGTTTTAAAAAACGGAATTTGGAAATTATCTCTCGAGAGATTTTTTTTATTTCTCTTATGTTTTCCGAGCTTTTGTAACATCTTTTTCTGTTCGTAAAGGTGAGGAATTACGTTGTATTCATGTTCTAAAATAGTACATATCAAGGAATTAGGAAAAGTCATGTGTCAACGGGAACCGCAAATGCGTGTAAAAGTGTGAAGGGTATAACCGGCGTTTTTTGCCCGAAGTTGCCGGTTTGCAAGGTAAAAACTTGTACCTATTCAGTCTTTTATTAAACAATGATGCAAGAAAACTTCATTTTTTCCTAAGTTCTGCGGGCTGAGAACAAAAAAACATTCCACTGAATCATTACAATAATTTTGAAGTCTGCGTAGTGAAAATTTGATCGTATTATTTTGAAATTTTAAGAGTTTCGAGCATTTCAAATTGTGGAACTTGGGTAAAATCAGTTAAATCTGTGGTGTGAAAAAACTGATTGGAGGGAGAATACTGAAAATGCCGACAAATAGGGGTGAGTGTGTTTCTCTTCGGGAACTTCTGAAAATAAACTTTTTACCGCGAAAAACATAGAATTTTTATGAATAAACCCAATTGGAATATTTACATAATATATTTTATATCAAAGGGTTAAGAAAATAATAATTCGGGTTCCGTGATTGTTTTTCGCGGCGAATTTTCACGTTGAGAAGTTTCCTGCCGTCGGCATTTATTGATCGGGCAATAATTACCTGTTTATTGTATTTTAACTTTTGTTTTCCATGTACGAGACTTTTTTCGGTTTGAAACGCCGTCCGTTTTTGGCGGTTCCCGATACGGAATCGTATTTTTCCACAAAACCGACGGAAGAGGCACGCCGGTCTATCGAACGGACTGTCCGGCGCGGAGAAGGTATCGCTTTACTTTTCGGTGCTTCCGGCACGGGGAAAACATTGTTACTTCGTTTGCTTCACGATTCACTGAAAACAGATTATACGGTTGCAATGATTTCCAACGGGCATCTGGAAACCCCAAAATCATTTTTTCAACAACTCTTTCATGATTTGCAACTTCCGTTTTCCGGCAACGATGAAACCGAACTTCGCTTCCGTCTGTTTGATTTTGCCCGTCAAAATCAAACCTGTGTTATTCTGATTGACGAATCGCAATTCCTTAATGTGTCTGTTCTTGAGGAAATTCGGTTACTGATGAACTGTGATAACGGAGCAGCTCCGTTTTTTCGGGTTGTTCTGGCTGGTACGGTCGAATTTGAGGAAAAACTAACCGATCCTTATCTCGATGCCTTCAATCAACGGGTTGTTTGCCGTGCGTATCTCGAATCGCTTCCCCGTGAAGAAACCGGACATTATATTACTCATCAGACAAATTTATCCCGCAATCAAAGCGATCATTTTTCAGCATCGGTGTTCGGTTTGACGGAATGGATTGAATCTTCCGGCGGGAATGAAGAACGAAGAATCGACTCACCGCATATCCGATGCAGCGAACCGATTTTTACGGAAAACGCCCAACGGCAGATTTTTCAGTTGACGGATGGACTGCCCCGTTCCATTAATCAGCTTTGCGATATGGCGCTTCAAACTGCCGCCGAACGAAATTTACATCAAATTGACGAAAGTCTGGTTCGTTACGCATGGACATGCCTTCAACAAATTACCGGATATTCGGAGGAAAAACCGGCGGAATCTATTTGCGAAACTATTAAGCCGTCCTTTTTTGAAAATATTGATGAAATTGTTGCACGAAAAAAGGCAACATTTCAGCCGAAAACATTTGATTCTCCCATAGAATTTGGAATATTGGACGACACCGAACCGGTTGAAACAGCGGATGAGGAAATGGTTGAAAAGGAAATGACGGAAAAGGAAACACTCGAAAAAGAAAAAGACGAAAATGAAGAAGTAACAATAATCCGGTTTCGTTCTCCCAATGAGTATAAACCGCCGTATCCTGAAGACGACCATTGGGAAGAAGAATATTCCGAATCCAATCTTTCCGAAACGGATTCGTCCGAACAAGATATAATTGAGACAATAAATGAATTATTACCGCTTGTCCCGACAACGAATAATGTACGAGAATATTGTTATTCAAATGAAATGCCGGAAATCGAGGAAAGCTTGCTTGATTTTTACGAAGAACAGGACAATGAAATTCTTTTTTCCTCCGAGAGTTTTCCGCGTTTGAGGGAATTACCGATCAGTGAAGAGTTGGACGACGCTATCAAAGTTGTTGCCGAAGCGGTTGCAGAAAAAAATATTACAAAAAATATTGAAGCGTTTCAAACGTTGACAGAAGAAAACACGGAGAAAATTGTTGCCGAAAATGTTGAGGTGTTTCAAACGTTAGCAGAAGAAAATACGGAGAAAATTGTTGTTAATCGTCTGCCCAAACAAATTTATCCGTTCCGCAGGCAACGTGTGAAAAAAAATTACGAACGGAAATATCGGCATCAAATAATTATTTCAACGATTTCTGCACGTAATACCGAAACACCGGAAGAACAACCTTGTTGTTTTCGTTGTCATCTTTTTGCTGTATCAATTTTTCGGACATTCCGCCGTTTTGATTCTGTGGACACATGGATTGGCAATCTTTCGTTTTATTCTTCATTTATTTCCGCACGTTTTTTAATATCTTTCCGCCGTGAACCGATCATCAATAAATCGGTCATTAATGAACAAATTATAGAGGAACAGGTTACAGACGAACTGATTACTAATGAAACAATTATAGATAATACGGTTACAGAGAATATAATTACGGAAAATACGGTTATACAAAACACGGTTACAGTTGAAACGATCACCGACGGAATAGTTGTAGTTGAAACAGAAACGTCGGAATACCAAGATATTATTACAACAGAATTTATTACAACGGAATCTGTTGTTATGGCGGAGAGAGATGATACGGTCAATAACGAACCGGTACTTGATGAAGTTATTGTTGATTTAAACCGGAAAAACTGTTCAGAGGAATCCGAAATGGACAGGGAAACTTTGGAAAAATACGGTGCCGAGATTCTGGAAGGACGTCAGCCTTTTGTCCGTAAGGAACCGAATTACGCTTATCAGACAACCGATTCGGCACCGGAAATAATTGGAAAAGTTGCATATCCAGATCGTGTAACAGGTAATGTTATCCTGCTTAACTGGCTAAAAACGGAACAAAATTCCGAAAACGGTTACGGAACACCTTACCGTGAATTTCTCACACGTGAAATTGAGGACAATCGTAATGTTTGCCGCGATCATACCAATAATCAGAATCAACAACTTTCTTATAACGAATTTGATGCATTGCGAATTGTTCGTGTAACATTGAATCAAGTTACGGATTTTTCTCAATCATTTTATGTTCCACAAAATCAGAAAACAAGTCTTGATGAATTATTTGATGAAGTTGTTACGGTGGAAACTCAAGCGGTTTCGTTGAAAGAACCGTCTGACCGTTGCGGTTCATCGTATTCGGCATATTTGAACAATTTTTCTTTTCCGGCACAAATAGAAGATGCGGTAAGACGGATTACCAAAGCGGCGGAAAAAATCGAACAGGCTGCGGAACAAAGTAATGACGCCGGACGGCAAATTAAACAGGCTGCCGGTTTCTTTGAAACGGAAATTAAAACGGTATTACCAACCTACGTGGAACTTTTTCAGGAACTTGTGGAATTTCAACAGACGATTTCCAATGAGTTGCATACTAAAAATCAAACCGCTAAAGAACCAACCGAACATTCGAACCGGCATGAACGTCCTGTCCGGTTGTTGCCGTTTCCGGTTCGTATGAATACCAACTCGATTAGTTCCATACAATTGGGTTCGGAAATTGGAGAGATTTCTCCAACAGATACACCTCTACCAAATGAAAAATCGATAGATTTTCATTCGTTGTTTCAGTAATCATCAGACAGATTTCGTGAAGTCATTTGATTTAAGTTTATTTTTATTTTGAAAATTAATAACCGGACATCCGTAACCCTGAAAGAGTACAGGATATTTTAAGTATTTATTCGATTAAAAAGGAAACAAAAATTATTTTGTACAAACAAGCATCAGTCAGGTGATTAACAAAGGTATCGTTGTAACATGTCCATTGTTCCTCTTGCTTTCAACCGAACAAGTGTTGCTCTTCAGACAAACCGTGCGTACAATAATTTGTCCGGTGTACAGGCTTTGCTATCGCGTTACGAAGAGCAGCTCTTGACGCAAAATCAATACCGTTACGGAAGCGATTCTCCATACAACGCATCGGCGACGCTTTCCGTTCAGACTTTAATTGAACGGAAAACACAGAATGCCGCTAACGTTCAATCAACCCAAACTTTTCTCTCGGCAACCGATTCAACACTTTCTTTGTTCAATGCACTTACGGACGATGCGCGGGCAATGGCATTGGAAGCAATCAACACAACAACCAGTGCCACACAACGTACAGCGTTGGCGCAGACCGTTAAACAAACAATTCAACAGATATTTGATTTCGGTAATTATTCATTTGAAAACCGATACGTTTTTTCCGGTTCAACTACATCCGTTTTACCTTTTCAATGGGGAACAAATTCTTACACCGTTCAATATAACGGAACGGAATCGAACATTTATTCATGGAGTGATACTGATTTATTGTCACAATCGAATGTCAACGGAGTTGAAGTATTCGGAGCCATTTCCGATCCGGTACGCGGAAAAACCGATCTCAATCCTACTGTTTGCGATGCGACTCTTCTGAGTAATCTCAACGGCGGAAATGGTGTTGAAAAAGGTTCTATTCGTTTCAATTATAAATATAACGATCAGGTAATGTCTCTTGATATTGACCTGAGCCGTTGTGTTACACTTAATGATGTTAAACGGACAATCGAAAACAATAAAAATCCTTATTTTCCCGTAAAAGTCAATTTGACTTCAAACGGTTTGTCGTTTTCATTGCCGCCGGAAACATCCGGTTCGATTACCGTTACAGAGATTGGAAAAGGAACCGTTGCCCGACAACTCGGTATTCCGACTGAAACAGAGTTAACGTCGCAAAAACAATTGATCGGGCGTGATCTCAATCCCGCTCTAACTCAAACGACGTTACTCGAAAATATTTTAGGTTCCCGTGCGGGTACTACGTTGTTTTTTGCCGGAAATAATAACGATATTGTTCTTCGCGCTAATCATAACGGTAATAGTATTTCTGATCCGGAAACCGGCGAAGAACTTTTTCCGCTTAATGATATCAATATTGCGTTTCGGGCTGATCCGCTCGTTACACCGGGAACAGAATGGGCAGAATATGATTCCGAAACAAAAACAATGTTGGTCAATATTCATCCCGATAATACCATTGCAAACGATGTTATTCGCGCCATCAATGATGCGTCGGAAG
The DNA here is from genome assembly GCA_031288765.1 of Planctomycetaceae bacterium. GTDB lineage: Bacteria > Planctomycetota > Planctomycetia > Pirellulales > Thermoguttaceae > WRKP01. The sequence continues at coordinate 2,542 of JAITQV010000340.1, read as the reverse complement.
CGGGAACAATTCCGCCGTTCACTGCGTCGATAAGCAGTACCGATCAACAACGTTCCGATTCGGCGGGAACCGGAACCGTAACATTATTGCCGGGAATTACAGTTACAGAAGGAACTACTGCCGGCGGAACAGGAATTGATTTTGATCCGTCAGGTATTCAACTCGTCAATGGTAATCAAACCTTTAATATTTCGTTCGAAAATTGCAAAACTGTTGGCGATGTACTGGCGAAACTGAATGATCCTCAATACGGTCTTTACGCATCGATTAACGAAAATCGAAACGGAATTGACATTCGAAGCCGAATCAGCGGTGCGGATTTTTGTATTGGTGAAAACGGCGGTGCAACGGCAACGCAATTCGGTGTTCGAACTGTTGATCTTGATTCACGGTTGACCGAATTTGATTTCGGGCGCGGTGTAACAGATTATGACGGACCCGGTATTGCCGCAATTGCACGGCATGATAATGTTACACCGAATAGTTCATTGATCCTAACCGCACGAAACGAAGGAAAAGCATGGAACGATTACACGCTCAATTTTGTACCAACTACTGATCCGCAAGGTAAAGTGATTGTTTCTATGGATGAAACCGCAAAAATCATTAACATCGGTATTAACCCCGGTGTAACAACAGCGTGCGAAGTTGTCGAAGCGTTCAACACACAGCCGGGACCGAAACAATATTTCGATCTGGAACTTGATACGACAAACGGTACGAATACCGGTGAAGGTGTTGTTTACGACGGTTTTGAAACAACAAGCGGCGGAATCGACGGCGGAATTGATTTTACAATTACCAGAAATGACGGAACTGTTTTAGAGATTGATATTCACGAAGCCAAAACGTTGGGTGATGTGTTACGGATTATTAATAATCATCCTGATAATCATGACGGCTTGTTGTCGGTTTCGTTGGCAAAATTCGGTAACGGAATTGAATTGACGGACAAAAGTTTCGGAGAAAATGTTACGCGAGTTGACCGGACATTGCTTTCGACAACAGCAATCGAACTCGGTTTGATTAACATGGGAGAAGAATACCGGACAAAAACAGAAACCGGAACACAAGCAAATGTTTTGATGTTTCCCGATGTGTTGAACGGTTCGATTTTAGTTACGGCAAAAAGTGTCGGAAGTTATGCAAATGATGTTACGGTTGAAGTGATTGAAGGAACACCGCCGGATTTTGTGTACGATGCTGCATCAAAAACGTTGCGATTTTCAATTGAATCGGGTGTAACCACTGCGAATGATTTGATTAACCTGTTTCAAAATCAGGCGTCGGAAACGGTTCGGTCAATGTTTGATATTCAAAATGGTACCAACCAAGACGGGCTTCCGAGTAACGGCAGCGGGCTGGTTACATTAAATTCCGTAACGATGACCGGCGGAACAGACAGTGTTTTGAAAGGAAATGATCCGAACCCGCAGGAAACCGATTCACTTTTTAATGCCTTGATTCGGTTACAAATTGCAATGGAAAAGAACGATACACGGGAAATAGAGCGGGCAACACAACTTCTTGATTCGGCTGTTGAACAGCTTGACAGTTCACGAGTGTTGATTGGAGTGATGCAGAATAGTCTTGATAACGTACAAATTCGTTTATCCGACGAAAATGTTCAGTACGAAACAACTCTCAACTCAACACTTCGAATTGATCTTTCTGATGTTTCGTTAAATTATATGGCACAACAACTTGCTTATCAGGCATCTATGCAAGTTACCGGCGCAATGCTCCAAATGTCGTTACTGAATTATCTCTGAGTTCCGAATTTAATAATATTTCAGTAAATTTTTTGACTGCGTAAGAAAATTAGATTGAAAATGGAGTTTGTTCTGCGTTATCGTTCAATAAATAACCGAATTTGATATAATTGTTCGTTCCAAGTATTGACAAGCCAATTGTTGTTGCCGTAACATTTTTTTGACGTCGGCAAAACCGGTAAGTAAAAAATTGTTCCGTCCGTTAAAACCATTTCGTTGCGGTTTTGTCCCCGACCTTCTAAATTCGCGGGAAAACGACCAAAAAACCGATTCTTCAGATTCTTCATGGATCCATCGAAATTTTTTGCCACTCTGCCACATTGGAACCGGACAATACGATTGATCTCAATACGAATTGTTTCCGAATGATTTTTGTATCGGCGTGTTAATTCAAAATAATCGTCCGAAAATCGTGTTGTCCACGCAGTAAATTTTTGACGGTAATTATCGTAAAGCAAAAAAAGAAAAATAAATATCACCAAAGGAACAATACTGGGATTAATAGCCTCAACTACCATAGGCAGAAGAACGGTAAAATCCAATTGTTGCAAAATAATCAAGATCAATATGGCAGAAATTTTCGTTATCCAAGATAGCAATACGAAACTCAGAAAAATACCACACATAATAAAACATGTAAAATACATCTCCTTTTCAAAAACATTTATAGGAGTTGCAGAAAATTCGATTTGTTGTTCTTTTTCCGATTCTGTTACGGACAGTTGCGGCAATTCCGGTTTAATCGCTATTCGTTCTGCAGCGTAATATCG
>JAITQV010000332.1 GCA_031288765.1 Planctomycetaceae bacterium | reverse complement strand
GTTGGTTGGCTCCCGGAGCAGGCGTTTTACTTACAGTTGAATAAATGTTGCATGGCATCTGTCGTACAATTTTGGTATCTATTCACTTGTTTTGTATTTTTTGGAGTAGAGTTGGCAATTTTTTTGTTTTTAATAGTTGTTGCAGGGCGTTCACCATTTCACTCCGGTTGCAGTAACTATTTTTACGCATCACTACAGCGCCTCGTATTTGACGTTCCGCAAAATTATTGTCCGGCGGAACATCCCGACGAAGCGGTGTATATCGACCGAATCGTTGTTGTTCGGGAATAAAATATTGCTCAATTTTATTTTTACCAACATGTTGTCCCTAACGAAACGGAAATTAGTTGATTATGTTTTTAACAATTATTTTTTAACAATCACACAAAAGGGGCGAATGTTATTTGCCCCTTTTGTGTTTTTAATAATTACATAGATCGCAAAAATCAAATAAATCACCGTTCAGACATTTGAGTCCACTTGTGTCTTCCACTATTAACTGTTAAACTATTAACTCAACATTAACGGCAGACTAAACTCCGCCGTAACTATTCACTATCAACTCAATACCACGCCTTTTAAATACCTACGGCTTTGTAACGTAACATCATTGGTGATGTTACACAATTATTTAATACCTCTGTTTGTAAAGGATTTCAATTATGTCATTGACACCAGTTCACCCAATCTCCAAGCCGTCTTCGCGACGCGATTTTTTGAAAACCTCCGGCTTACTCACCGCCGGAACAATTGCCGCCGGTTCCGTTTTGTCCGGAACAATAATCCCCAAAGTTCACGCGGCAGAAGATAATACAATTAGGATTGGTCTTGTCGGTTGCGGAGGTCGCGGTCGCGGTGCGATCATTCAGGCTCTTCACACACAAGGTCCCACCAAATTAGCAGCTATCGGCGACGCCTTTGTTGACCGCGCTAAAAATGTTCTCGAATTTCTCCAAAAAGATGAATTTGCCGCCCCAAAACTGGATGTCGGCGACCGTGTTTTCGGCGATTTGGATAATTACAAAAAAGTTATCGATGTTCTTTCGCCCGGCGATGTGGTCATTCTGGCAACTCCGCCGGCTTTCCGCCCACATTATTTCGCCTACGCCGTCGAAAAAGGTCTTCATGTTTTTGCGGAAAAACCATTGGCGGTTGATACGCCGGGTTGTAAAAAAATTCTCGCCGCAAATGAGATTGCGAAACAGAAAAATCTCAAGGTCGCCGTCGGTCTGAACAACCGGCATTATTGGCGAACCGAAGAAACAATCAAAGCAATTCAGGACGGCGAAATCGGTGATATTATCGCTTGTTGGGTATATCGGTTACAGACCGAATTTCCGTTCATTCACAACCCCAATCTGACTCCGCTTCAAAATCAGTTGCTTGGTTTTCAAAACTGGACGTGGGGCAACGGAAGTTACATGGTTGATTGGATGATTCACAACATTGATATTTGTTGCTGGGCACGCGGCGAACAGTCGCCCGTTTCCGTACAGGGACAAGGCGGACGCCAAGTACGCAAAGCAAATGACCAAATGTATGACCATTGCGCTTACGAATATCGTTTCAACGATGGAGTAAAATTGATGGTTCAGTTACGCCAAATCACCAAAGCATGGCATTCTTTCCGTGCAGTAATTCACGGAACAAAAGGTTGTGCCGTTATCGGCGAAGGAGTCGGCAATCCCGTAATTTATAAGGGTTTGAAAGAAATTCCCGAAAATATCGTATGGAAACCCAAAGCGGCTGCCTGCGATTCCTATCAAGAGGAACATAACCGGTTGTTCAAAGCAATTCGGGAAAATAATTCGTGGAACGAAATTGAACGAGGCGTGCAGGCAACTTTCACCTCAATTATGGGGCGAATGGCGGTTGATTCGGGCATGGAGTTATCGTACGACACTTGCTGGAGTTCGACTTATGAACTTGCTCCGGGTATTGAAAACTGGACGCTCGAAAATGAACCCCCCGTCAAACCTGACGAAAACGGAAAATACCACACCGCTATTCCGGGTGAAACAAAAGAATTTTAGTAACCGCTCGCGTAAATAATCAAAACGGCAGGTAATGTTTCAATTTAACTTACCTGCTACATAAATTTGTGTGAGCGATTGGAATTGGATTAGGTTTACGGTTTTAGGTTTTCCAAATATTGGTCAATTAATTCAATACAATCTTTGGCGTCGAGAATTTCCGTGACCGTTAAATTCAGAACGTAAGATTCCAGAATACCGTAAAGATGACTCGCCGCAGTTTCCACATTTCGAACCGTTAATTCTCCGGCAGTAATTGCTTCACGAAGTAATTTGGCAAGTAAAAATTTCATCCCAAACGTATGACGCCGAACCTTGCGTTTGACATCTTTACCGCTTTGCTTTTGAGTTAGAACATAATCCAACACCACCGTTAAAAATACCTGATTGTCTTCCAACATTCGTACGGTCAGATGTAGTATTCGTACAATTTTTTCTAACGATGTCCATTCCCTGCGGTCAAGAATTTTTTCCACCATCGTGTTAAGATTGCCGGTTGCCAACTTGACGGCATAAGTGAAAATTTGTTCTTTATTCTGAAAATATTTATAAATGGCGGTTCGTGAAATATCGCAACGATCCGCAATTTTCTGGTACGTAACGCCGCTGTAACCCTCCTCCGCAAACAAAGCAAACGCCCGTTCCAAAATCATATTTCGACGCTGTTGATGATCAATCGTCATAGTCATTATAGTGAACGGTTACGAATTTTTTTGTGTCTGTTTATGTTCTGCTTATTTTCTGTTTTACCAATCCAGCGGATGTTGCCATGCTGTTTTAAGTTCGTCGATGTTTACGGAAAAAGTATTGCCGAAACGAAGCGTTTTTTCCGTAACGACTTTGCCGAGTTTGCGAACAGGCAATCCGGCAAAAAATGATTCGAACGACGGAACGTGAATCGGTTCAATCTCGACAACAAACCGGCTGTTCGACTCGCTGAATAATGCAATAAAATCAAAAGTTCCTGTCAGTTCCGCACCAAACCCGCCGGCAAAACACATTTCCGCAACAGCAACCGCAAGACCGCCTTCACTCAAATCATGGACACTTCGTACAATACCGCGACAAATTGCCTGATGTAATATTTCATACAGTTTCTTTGCTCTCGGAATATCCAGCGATGGAACTTCGCCGTTTCGTAAATTTCGGACTAATGCAAAATGCGAACCGCCCAATTCATTTTTCGTTTCACCGATTTGATACAAAATATTGTCCGGCTGTTTCAAATCCATTGTAACACAATTCGCTGCATCGTCAATTTGTCCCATTGCCGAAATGAGCAATGTCGGCGGAATCGCAACCGGTTCCGCATTTACCGCACGAAATTCATTGTTGAGACTGTCCTTACCGCTGATAAACGGCATTGCAAAACCGAGCGAAATGTCGTAACAAGCCAACGCCGCTTCCACCAAAGAACCAAGTGTTTCGGGGCGATCCGTGTTACCCCAGCAAAAATTATCGAGAAGCACAATTGTTTTCGGATCAGTTCCAACCGCAACCGCATTCCGTACCGCTTCGTCAATACCCGATGCCGCCATGCGGTAAGGATCAAGATCACCGTAAAGCGGATTCATGCCGCAGGAAAGTACCAACCCGCGCCGCGAATCCAATCTGGGACGAATCACCGCCGCATCACTCGGTCCATCATTAGCAACTCCAACTAACGGCTTGATAACACTGCCGCCCTGAATTTCGTGATCGTATTGCCTGATAATCCAATGTTTACTTGCAACATTAAACGACGACAATATTTGTTTCAAATCGTTTACAAAATCACTTGCAGAATTATTTGTAAAATTGTCCGTACAATTATTAGTACAATTGTTTATATCCGAAGCCGGAGTTAAATCTTTGCAAGCGGCGCAACATTTATAACGGGCTTCGCGTACAACCGGCGGACGACCATGATGTAACAAATTCATGTCAAGATCCGCAACACAATGACCATGATAATTCAATGTCAATCGTCCTGTCGGTTTGAATACGCCCAACACCGTTGCCTCAACATTTTCGTCGTTACAAAGTTTTTGAAATTCGTTCCATTTTTCAGGCGGAACCGAAAACACCATTCGTTCCTGCGCTTCGGAAATCCATATTTCAGTGTAAGTCAAACCTTCGTATTTCAGAGGGGCGTTGGATAATTCGACTTCCGCGCCGATTGCTTCCCCCATTTCGCCAACCGCACTGGAAAAACCGCCCGCACCACAATCCGTAACAGCATTGTAAAGTCCGCGATCACGGGCTTGAAGCATCACGTCAAGAACCATCTTTTCCGTAATAGCATTTCCGATTTGTACCGCACCGCCGGAAATTGTTTCACTTTCGCTGGTCAATTCCGCACTGCTGAATGTCGCACCGTGAATTCCGTCACGACCGGTTCGACCGCCGATTGTAACAATTAAATCATTCGGTTTCGGCTCTTTGAATGATTTATCTTTCGGCAAAATCCCAACATTACCGCAAAAAACCAACGGATTGCCAAGATACCGTTTGTCAAAATAAACCGCTCCGTTGACAGTAGGAATCCCCATCCGATTGCCGTAATCACGGACACCGGAAACAACTCCTTTCATAATTCGGCGCGGATGCAACACTCCCGACGGCAATTCGGCGGCATTGATGTCCGGCGGCGCGAAACAAAAAACATCCGTACTCGCCACCGGCTTCGCGCCCATTCCCGTTCCCATCGGATCACGAATCACTCCGCCAAGCCCCGTGTTAGCTCCGCCGTAAGGTTCCAACGCAGAAGGATGATTGTGTGTCTCAACCTTGAAACAAATATTATATTCGTTATCAAAACTAACCACTCCGGCGTTGTCGGAAAAAACACTGATACATCGCTCGGCAACTTCTTTTTTTGTTTCGCAAAGTTGCTGTGTGGCGGCAAAAACGGTTTCCTTGAGCATATTTTGAAACTGCCGTTCAAACTGTGTTCCGTCCGCATTTTCCCGAACATAATGAATCCGACCCGCCAACGTTTTATGTGAACAGTGTTCGCTCCAGGTTTGGGCTAATGTTTCCAACTCAATGTCCGTCGGATCACGACCAAGTTTTTCAAACGCCGATTTAATCGTTTGCATTTCCGTTATCGAAAGATAAAGTTGTCCGTCTTTGCTAAGTTGCCGGAGTTCCGCGTCGTTCATTTCACGAACAGGAATTGTCGTCAACTTAAATTCATAAGACGAACCTACATCAAGTTTATCGAACGATAAATCACCGAAAACAGTTTGTTCGATTGCGTCATTGGCAAGTAATTTAGCAGCAAGCAGTTCCAACTCCGTATCGCCGACACCGGAAATCCAATACTTTTTGAATGTCCGAACCGCCTCCGTCTCAATACCAAAATCAGCAATAATTTTTTTCGTGTTTTCCGCAACAGAATCCGTAACACCGGGTTTGGGAAGAACATAAATTGTTTTCTGTTCGCAATAATCATCCGGTTGCTGTTTGCGGTCTGTTGAATTGACAACCGATAATTGAAAACGCTCCACAACCTGATCGGCAAGAAGTTTTTCGGCAAGCATGGTAATGGTCGCTTCATCAAGAATACCTTGAATAAGATATCCATAAGCGGTTTTTACCGTAACTTTTGCGGTCTTGTCCGAAAGCCCCAAATCAACCGCATCTTGCACAACAGATTGACCGCGAACATCCGGCTGCGTCGGAGCCGGAAATATGTCAATTTCCCAAAGCATTCGTGTAAAATCAACGTCGGAACTCATAAAAATTTTGAAATGAAAAAACCTTTTTTAATTGTAACTATCCATTTTATTTTTTTACCGTGAAACACGCGAACATTATTTTAATGATCTTTCAAGGTAAAAAAAATAAACAATTCATAACTAATAGCGTAACTTTCCGGTTAAAAGACAAAACAATAAAACCGTCGAAATATCACAAAATCATTTCGCCGTGTTTTGGAAAGAATCTTGTTGTGTATCTTGTTGCGTTTTTTTCGAATACTTGCCGCTTCGCGCAAATCCGGTTTCCTCTTCTTGATCTTGCAAAGTATTTTCTTCTTGAAAATTATTTTTTGAAGACGCATCCAATGAAAAAATAGGATGCTTGCCGAAATTTTCTTTCGGTTTCAAAAACTCATCGACGGTGTCATTAACTTCCCGCAGAACTACGGCAGACGGAACTTTGCGGGTTGTCGCAAAACCAATCGGTTCATTTTCGTCTGTTTTCTCCGCCAATTCCAATTCCTCCGATTTACCCGAATTTGCTCTTCGAGAAATCGAATTTAATGCAAGCCTCTCCGCAATTTCCATTTCGGTTTTCAATTTTGGTTGCGTTTTTTGAATCCTTTTCAACGTAAAAACTTCTTCCGTATCTGATTGTTCCGCCGGTTTGGATTCCAATGTCTGATTCCGTAACGGTTTACGTTCCGTCTCCGTCTTTCGGGCAAGATCAATATTCAAAGGAATTAATGTTAAAACAGGCTCCGGTTTTAACGGTTCCGGTTGCAAGGGCTCCGGTTTCAACGGTTCCGGTTGTAACGGTTCGGATTTTACCGGTTCTGATTTTGAAATAATTTCATTTGCCGGTTCATTGACCGGTCTGGGAAGCACATCAATCGGTTTTGAAACAATTTCCTCCGCTGGTTTTTGAGGAACTTCAACAGGTTTGAAAACAATTGCCTTCGGCGGTTTCGGAGGAATTTCAACTGATTTTGCAACAACTTCTTCCTCCGTTGATTTTTGAGGAATTTCAACCGGTTTTGTAACAACTTCTTCCGCAGGTTTTTGAGGAATTTCGACAGGTTTTGAAACAACTTCTTCCGCTGGTTTTTGAGGAATTTCAACCGGTTTTGGAACAACTTCTTCCGCTGGTTTTTGAGGAATTTCAACAGGTTTTGAAACAATTTCCTCCGGCGGTTTGGGAATAATATTTTCCTGATTCTGTAATAGTTTTGGTTGCGGGTGAGCGGGAACAATAAATTTCAATGTTTCGGAATGTGTTGCGATTTTCGGTTGTTGATTGGTTGTCTGTTCGGTAATCGGTTCTGCCGGCAATATTGTTGCGGTTTCGTTGGCAGCCTTAAATTTAAGATTAGGATTCGAACGCAATACTTCCGGCATTGGAACAGACGGCGGTTGTTGAACGGTAATTTCTTCCGGTTGACGTACGGTAAGAATCGGCAGGAACGCTTCGACATGATCGGGAGTTATTGGCGGTGATGTATTGACGGCGGTTTCGGTTTTCGGTTCTGTTGGTTGTTTTGAAAACGGCAATTCCTGAATCGGATTTTGTTCCCGAACCGGCACCGGAATAGCCGGAACAGATATTGAGTTCAAAACCGCAACGGAATCAGCGTGAGGAATTGATTCTGCGGAATTGGGAGGAGTCGGCGGTAATTGCGGTTGAGCAATTTCCGAAACGGTTGGAACCGGTTGAACCTCTTGAACTGTCGGGATCACCGGAATTGCCGAAACGATTGGAACTTTGGGAACCGCCGGAATCGTTGTTTCGGTAACCGCTGGATTGGGAGACGCCGCGATTTCCGTTTTAATAACAGGTTTCGGATTTGCCGTCAACAACGGTTCCGTTTCCCGAATCGGAACTGTTTGAGTCTGAGCTGTTTGAGTCTGGGCTGTTTGAACCGGTTCAGTTTGAATTGCTGTTGGAACAGAAATCGTTTGAGCCGGAACAGTTTGAAGCGGAACTGTTGGAACGGAAATCGTTTGAGCCGGAGTTGGTTTGGAAGCAATTTCACTTTGAGCCGGTTCAAATTTTAGAACGGTTGGCGGTTGGAAGGTATTGTCGATAGTCTGTTGCAATAAATCCTGTTCCGGTTGAACCGGTTCAGCCGGAATTGAAATCTGTTTTTGTGTAACTGTTTTATTCGGTTTGTCCGGTTCGTTTAATGTTTCCGGCTTGTCCGAACTTTCCGGTTTTGTTGCCGAAGCAATTTCGAATCTTAAAACGGTTGGAGTCTGAAGCGATGAAAATTGGAGGTCAGACTTTTTATTGATTTCCGGTTTTGTCGAAACGGTATTATCAATATTTGTATTATTAATGTTGGGATTGTCAATATTGGGATTGTTTTGAACAATGGGGTTTTTATCAACGGGGGGGTTATCAACGGAGTTTTTACCAACGGAGTCTCTAACGTTGGAGTTTTCACGCAATGGAATTTCCGGTTGAGGAGTTTTTTCAACGGGCTGCCGAACTGTTTCGGTTATTGTTGTTACGGACGGTGTTTGATGTGTTTCCGATATTTCGGCGGTTGTTTCTGTTTCTATTTCGGCTTTTAGGGACGGAACGGATGTGATTTGAGATGAACGCAACGGATGGGTTAACCGATTGCCGAATTTATCCGGTATCGGTTTCATTAAAGAAAAAGATTCCGCAACCGATTTTGTTATCGAATTTGTTTCCGCAACAGATTTCGGGACGGTTTCCTTTTCCGCCGGCTTCGGAGAACCCGAAGACTCCTTATTTTTCAACGTGTCCGTATCAACATAAACATAAGAATCCGGGTTTTCCTGAAGTTTAATTTTTCCGGCTCCGGGTCGCAAAATTGATTTCGACGGGCGTTGTGAATCTGTGGCATGGTCATTTTGATCATTTTGAGTTATTCTGTTTTCCAAATTCGACTGTTGATGTTCCGTAAATTCGTTGGGAGAAACACGGAGATGTTGATTTTCCCGATTTTCTTGCAACGGTTTTTCGGACGAATCAAATGTCGGAATTGGGGCTTGCGGATGTTGGGCTTGGGAATGTTGGGAGCCGAATGTAATCAGGTTAATCGGCTGCTCAAGATATAAACGCGCCGAAAAATCGGAATTTGTTTTATCGGAAGAAATGTTTTGCGGAGTTTTGGTTTTGTTAAGCGACAAGCTGATAGTTGCGGCGGAATCGGGTGAAACCGGATTCTGGAATCGTGAAACAGAATGTTTTTCATCTTTCTTCTCTGCTTTTGCGGAAGCCGGAATTTTTTTCTCTTCCGTTCGAGAGTATGCCGAAGTTTTTTCTGTTAACGGAATTTTCCTGACATTAATTGCCGTATATTCGGGAATACTTTTATTGGCTGCCTCATCTTCCAAAGGGACAATCGTTAGCGCATGAACTTCGGGTTGACGAGGAATTTCCGTATCGCCTTCCGTTGAGTTTGAAATCCGAAAATCTGTTGCGGGAAGTGTTCGAATATCGTTAGTTTTCCGATTACTCCGAACATCCTGATCTTGGGGAAATGTTTTAACAGGTTCATTGGTTAACGGTTCCGGTTTAAGAATTTTGATCGCTTGTTGTTTGGGCGGTTCGGGCAGGGCTTGAAGCGGTTTAACCGTTTCAGGTAATTCCTTGTCAATATTGCGGTTCGTTTCCGCCGGTAAAGATTCTGTCTTGTCAACGGCGGGCGTTGCAAACGGTTCCCGAAATGTTGAAACATGCTCCGAAACCGGCTGATCCTTTTTCAAATCTCCTTTCAAATCTCCAATCTTCTGCGGTTCAACAACCGGAAACGGATCGTGTATCGGTTTTGCCGACGATGTTTCCCTTGCTAACAAGGACTCCGGCGGCATCGGCTTTATTAATAATGGTTCCGGCAATGAAGAATTTGCCGCTAACGGCTCCGTTGTTGGCGGTTCTGTTGGTAATGGTTCGGGTTGCGGCGTACCCTGCGGCGTAATCGTTTTGACCGGTGCGGTTCGGACGGCATCAGCAATTTCGGAAGTTTCCAAACGCAACAGTTCTTCTTTAACATGTTGAATAAGTTCTTGTTTCGTTTGGGCATCCATCGAAACAGTCGGCGAAGTTATTGTATTGGTTGGCGGCGGAGTTTGTTTTTCGATGAGAGTTGCCCGTTGTTCGGCAAATTCCGCCTGAGCATTATTGCCCTGCTGCCGGTAAATTTTGGCAAGTTCCCGATAAGCCGCCGCTTCGCCAATCGCTAATTTGAGATACCGTAACCCTTCGGTTTGGCGGTCTTTTTGCAAAACGATGGTAAGACCGAGATTGAATAAAGTGCGGCGGTGATCGGGAGCAATCAACAGGGTGTTTTTCAATATTGTTTCGGCGTCGGTGTAATTTTTTTGATCGGAGTAAAGTTTCGCAAAATCACAAAGCAAAGCCGTATTTTCTCCGTCCAGTTTAAGAGCCTCCCGAAAATATTGTTCACTTTCGGCAATTTTTTGTTCTTTCGCTTTGATAATTGCCAATCGGTGCAATGTCGGAGATTCTAAGTGGGAGACATTATTTTCTTTTGCAAACCGGAGACATTGTTCGTAAATTTTTTCCGCATCGATGTTTTTTTCCTGACGTTCCATTCGGATTCCCGACGCAAAAAGTTCGTCGGCTTTCCGATTCAATTCTTCTTCAGAGGTTGCGAAACAATAAAAACCTTGCAGGCAAGAAATCCCAAAAATGACCAAAACCAAACTGATTTTCCATAAAAAACAGTATTTGAGTCGCATAAATTTAGGCTCCTTTTCGAGCGAATGATCCCACAACGGCAAAATATATCGAATATATCGGTTCTAACGATATTGCGACTTGAAACGGATTTATGAGATTATTTCCTCGTATCTATTCAGC
>JAITQV010000302.1 GCA_031288765.1 Planctomycetaceae bacterium | reverse complement strand
ATTTTCCGCAGGACTACTTGAACGCCCGGATTGGAAAGGTGAGTGGATTCAACATCCGAAAACCACGCCGGATAAACAAATCTGGTTTCGTAAAAAACTAACACTTGATACGGAAACCGCTTCGGCATTTATATTTGTTGCATCAATCGGGTATCACGAGTTGTATGTCAACGGTCAAAAAGCGGATGGGCGTGTACTTGCCCCTGTGATATCGCGAATTGATAAACGTGTTCTTTACGTAACTTATGATGTTGCTCCTTTGCTCAAAAAAGGGGAAAATGTTGTCGCTCTTTGGTATGATGCCGGTTGGACACGGCATTATGGTCACGCAACAAATGAGGGCTTCGCAACAAAAGTCAATCAGGCGTTTTTGTTGCAACTTAACGGAACAACAAAAGACGACAGGAATTTTTCATTGCAAAGTGATACGTCATGGAAATGTGCCGAAAGTTACAGCCGTTATTACGGCGGCAATTTCCGATGGAATGAATATGGCGGAGAAGAAATCGACGGACGCATTTATCGTTCCGATTGGAACACCGTTACATTTAACGATGATTCCTGGATAAACGCCGCAAAAATTTCGCCGTTGAAAAACGGGACGGAACCGATTCTTTCCGCACAAATGATGGAACCGTCCCGTATTATCAAAACTGTTTCCGCAACAGAAATTGTTCCCATCAAAACCGATAACGATACTACAATCTGGCGGTTTGATATGGGGAAACAATTTACCGGATACATTGATGCAACATTTAACGGTCTTGCGGCGGGCGATGTTGTTGATATTAAAATCAGTAACAATAGCAAGGATGCCGACGGAGTGCAAGGCGAAAAAGCCGGTTCGTTTGTGATTTGTGAATTTAGTCAGCAACAACGTTATATTGCCCGCGGCGAAGACGGCGAAAATTTCCGTAACCGGTTCAATTATTTCGGCGGACGTTATGTTCATTTGATTGGGCTGAAACAACCGCCAAAATTTACCGACGTAACCGGTTACGTTATTACGAGCGCGGGAAAACGTACAGGTTCGTTTGAGTGCTCCGAACCGCTTTGGAATAAAATTTACGAAATTGACCGTTTTACGTATGAGATGTGTATGCCGGAAGGTGTTACGGTTGATTGTCCGCATCGGGAACGGCTCGGTTATGCTACGGAAGGAACGTTTCAAACGATGTGGGGACTTGGTTTGCCCTGTTTTGATTCGGCGGCGTATTATGTGAAAAACATCCGTGATTGTGAAGATGTCCAATTTCCTAATGGTCGGTTTTGTCTCGTTGCCCCGCAAATTTCGAACGATAGCGGCAGTCCGCTCGGCGGGGCGGCAATTACAACAACCGCTTGGGAACATTATCTTGCTCACGGCGATAAAAAAGTTTTAGAAGCCGCTTACGAACCGGGTAAACGATGGCTTGAGTTTTTGAACAGTTATGTTGTTGACGGACAATTAACACCCTATTCCGACAAACCCTATCATTTTCTTGGCGACTGGTTGTTACCCGGCGAGCGATTGGAGATGGGCGATAATGTGCTTGCAATATTTTACAATAATTGTGTTTATGCGATGACGCTTGAACAATGGATTAAAATTGCCGAAGAACTGGGACGTGATCAGGAAACTTCCGTTTATCGTGAACGTCTGGCGGTGATTCGTAAAAAAACGCACGAAAAATATTACAACGCCCAAACCGGCGTTTATGTCAACGGCGATCAGTTACGGACAGCCGCACCGCTTTATACCGGAGTTGTCCCTGAAAACTTGCGGGCGGCAATGCTCGATCATCTGGAAAAAACAATGAACGGGGAAAATTCGTATTTCGATGTCGGAACTTTGGGGCGTTATCCGTATTTCAAAACTCTTTTTGCTTATCCGCGCTTTCAGGAGATTATTGCAACAATTCTTGCCAAGACAACGTATCCGGGTTACGGTTATTTTGTCAGTCAAGGTGAAACAACTTTGCCGGAAGCGTGGGAAATTAATACGGCATCACTAACCAATTTAACACATATTCACACATCGTACACGGGTATATCCGGTTGGTTTTTCAAGTGTCTTGCAGGAATTGAACCGCTTGCCGACAACGCCGGTTATCGTCAATTTTCGATTCGTCCGCAAGTTGTGAAACGGTTGACTTTTGCCAAAGCAACTCTTGAAACTCCGTATGGTTTGATCGAAAGCGGCTGGCATAAAGAGAACGGTAAAGTGATTTTCAAAATCGCAATACCGGTTGGAACGGAAGCTGTTGTTGATCTTGCTGACGGCGATATTAAACATCTTACGTCAGGGTTTTATCAATTTGAACGTCCCTTGAAATAACCAACAAAAGAAATAATATTTCAGCGGAATTATTGCCGTTTAAGAATTCCGCTTGCGGCACGTACACAATTTAGACAGTCACTTAAAACCCGGCATGAAATGCGCTAATTTAGGTCCCCGTGAATGCCATGCCGGATGTTTGGCACAAAAAGCAATAACGGCAAAACAAACTGAATATTGCTACAACAAAATCGGTGAAGC
>JAITQV010000293.1 GCA_031288765.1 Planctomycetaceae bacterium | reverse complement strand
AGCAATCGGACTAAGCAATCGGACGGAGCAATCGGGTTAAGCAACACGATCAACAAAACCGCCGCCGGAAGAATAAGGTTTTTTGCCTTTTTGCGGTTCGTAAGTTGTTTTGCCTTGACCGCGTGTTTCAATAATCTCAAGAATTTGAGTAAGATGAATCAATGATTTTTGCGAAACCGTCCAATTCGCCAAAGCAAGATAACGGATTTGCCGGTTACGGTTTTGAGCCGCATCGACCAGCAATCGCCATTCATTATTGGGTTTCGGAAAAATTTGTTCGCAAAGTATTCGGATTGAATCCGCATTGTGTTCTTGTTTTTTAGCGGATTCCAAAATCTTTTCCCGATAATCCAGAGTTTGCTGCAACAACAGGAGAGTCAGTTCCTCTTCGGCGGTTATTGCGGCAAGAGATTCCTTGTCCGGTTTAACCAGAAGTATCTGCTTTCTTTTCAAAACATCCAAAATTTTCTCTTGCACCATGGCAAGTTGATTCAAAAATGCAACAACTTCCTGTTCTATTACCATTTCAAATTCCAACCTCATTAAGTTTTTGAATACAGCCAATCACAAAAGACCTTTTCCCTTACCTGCTCAAACATTGAAAACATGGCAAAAACGTCGTATTTTGTAATTATTAAGCCGATTGTTTTTTTGCGGGTTTCACGGTTAAAGCATAATTGTATCTGTTCAGTTATTTATCCGAAAATAGGGCTGCAAGCCCTTCATCAGTAGCGTAGGGCAACGCCCTACGAAGAGGAATACAAATAAATTTAAGCCCTGAAAGGGCGCCATCCCCATGAATCCTAACATTGTCTTTTTATAATGATTACGCCCCGTTGGGGCTTTAATTTTGTTGTGTTCCTTTTTCGTAGGGCGTTGCCCTACGCTACTGATGAAGGGCTTGCAGCCCTAGTTTCGAGATAGCGGACTGAATAGATACCCTATTTGTAAATTAGCGAAAAGGTCTATTCACTATTCCCTCTAAACTATTCACTAAAACACCGCCTACCTCTTGATTAGAAATCTTTAAGAAAAATTCCGTTGAAATATTACGAGATTGAAAGAGACAATTCCCTCAATTGACTCTTTCCACTTTTTTTGAAGGCAATATCTTTTGAAATGATTTTCCCAGCCAACCGTCAAACTTCATATTCATATCACCGGTCAAAAATAATACACCCGCCAACACAAACAATAACATCACGCCGGTTATAGCACCGCCTAACAATAATTGCCAGCGTGAATCCGTTGTCATCTTCTTTAAATCCCTTATCTCAGTATCTTTACTTTTTATTATTGTTAATTTTTCATTCAAAACCGAATTAAATTTTGCTTTTTCGTTTTTCCATTCCAGTTCTTTTATACGCATTAGTTCTTCCGTCTGCTGCAATTTTCCGTTTAACTCCTCTTTAATGCGTTTCTTTTCCAACCGCTCCGCTTTAAACCGCTCTCCCAATTCCTGAGTAAAAGCATCCGACTCTGTTGTATCCATACCGGTCGGTTTGTTTTCAATTTGAAGGTGTGAATCCCAACAAGGAGTGGCAAACGGCACAAATTTTTCAAACGCAGAACGCATTATCGTTTCACCGGTATTTTCCGGCAATTCCGGCGGCGGCAGCGGAACCGGCAATTCTCGGCTGTGTGCCGAAACATATTGAAATGTTTCGTTATTAAAAACCGGCACAAGATTTTTGTACACTTCGCCGGCACGAATCCACGCGGTTAGAAGAACAAACCGGTTGGGACGGTTTTGCCGGTCATGCCCGCCGTCAAATTCACGATAAAGAACAAGCCAACCGCATTTTTCCATTGATTCCGCCGCAAGATGAACAACCCCCCCCCAAAGTTCACCGCCCAACTTGTTCGGTTCCGGCGCAAGATGTTTGACGGCAAAATCATTGTAAAAACGTGTCAAAAGTTCATGCGGCAATTCCTTATCAGCCCACGTCCAATAATTCCCGCCGCCCATATCTGTTGCCTGATCGAATAAAGCGTAATGAATTTGCATTTTTTCTTTTCCGGTAAATTGTTTAGGTTTTTGAAGGGTTAGAATTTTATTGATTTTGATTTACGTTCACTCGGTCGAACAGCCGTATCAGAAACAGCCTCGTCATCACGAACAAGATCATCATCGGCACTATCAATATTATAGGGAGCGTTGGTTTGTTCCGACGGTTTCGTTCTTCCGAAACTTTCCGACGGTTTCCTATTTTCTTCGGTTTTCGATTGTTTTTGCCGTGAATTCACATTAGTTTCCTCTGTTTTACTTTTTTCATTTGTATTTTGGGGAGGAAAAAATAATGTACGGAAGCTTCTAAAAAACCACGCCGGAATATCAAATACGGAAACTTTTTCAATAAAAATTAACATTCCGACTCTTCCAAGTATCAAACCGGCAATGAAACAAACAATAGCAATTCCAACACCGCCGCTCAATAAACCACACATTCCTGTAATAAGCCCAGAAATAACCGGAATGAGCCATTGGTTGAGTTCCTGCATTTTTGTTTTGTATTCATTTGCCTGTATTTCCACTTGCTCTCTCTCCTGTTCTCTCTGAACGATACGGACGAGCCAGTTACTTAACGTGTCAAGACCCCCGCTTCGGAAATTCGGTTTGGGAACACGGATATTATTTTTCAATTCCGTATCCATAACTGCCGCAACAGGAAACCAACAAATCGAATCACCCGCTTGAAATCCTAGTCGCATTGCGTTGTAGAGCAGCGACAATTCTTTCTTTATGTAGTTTGTAAAATTGCCGTAATTTTTCGTAATGTCCGCATAATATAAATCCCAAGCCGTAAACACAATAGCAATATCCTGATGTTTGTCGTCCGCCGCAAACATATCAATGACTTCTTTGAGGACAAATTCATTCTGTTTTCGTTTGAGACCATCCGGCTCTCCGCGAAAATGAAGAAGATTAACCACAAGAATCACAACAGACGCCGTTTGAATATAATCCAACAACTCACGTTGAATCCCGGAAAGATTCTTTTTTTTGTACGTATTTTTACTGAATAACTCCCGCAAATCCTGACCGGCAGAATCAATCAATTTCATCGGCACTACCAACTGTCTCACATGTAACGTCCATTGCAGTTCAAAAGTATATCCCGCTTCAGTGGACTTCCACCATTCGCCGTTATTCAGAGCATGCCAGACCTTCTCAACATATTCCGCTGTTTCCCAACCGCGCGGATGTAAAAAGATGTTGCCGTCCGTATTTGAGGACATTCGTTTGGCAAGAACAGAAGCTAAAATGGTTTTGCCCGAACCTTCGGTTCCGACAATAGCAATTTGCGGCGTTAATTTAGGTGTTGTTTCCATAATCTCGTTCTCTTGAAATTGGGTAAAATTGACTGAAATCGAGTAAAATAATCTTTTACCAAAGTTTTAGTTTTTAGAATCAAAAATCGCCTCTTGTAAAATCCCATCATTTGATTGTGATGGGATGGTTCGGAAATTTGTTTTCAAACCGGCTCCAACTGTCCGGACGCCAAAACGATAAACGTGTTATATTGTGAACACGATACTCTCTCCACCAACTGCGTAATTCCTCAATAATATTTAATACTGCGTTGAGATTTTGTACCTTCGCCAATTTATTGCCGTATTTCTCCAATGTATCCTTAACCGGCTTATCTGCAAAATGATATTGTGAACTCTCCGAAAACAACATTTGCAACTCCGGTAAAAAATTACCGCTTCCCAATTGTTGTGCAAACAACGCCTCATTTTCTTTTATTAAACTGTTGCATTTATTTATTAAGCGGTTGCATTTTTCCAGTAATTTGGCTGCACGGTTGCGTTCAGTTTGTAATTGTTGCCGGAGCAATTTATTTTCTTCTATCAG
>JAITQV010000290.1 GCA_031288765.1 Planctomycetaceae bacterium | reverse complement strand
GCGGACTTATTGTTAGCGATGCCGAAACTGGAGAATCTTACATTGAAGGACAATACCAACATAACTCAAGCGGCGTTGACCAAACTTCGTGAGTCGAAGAAATTCAAGAGGATTGATTTTGGTGTTGCGGGTTTGCCGGAGGAATAACCGCAAAATAAAACGCCCAACACCAAACAATTTGTCTTATAAACACGAAAAACGCGGATATTGCGCGGAAATATGTTAAAACGTAGGAAAATGTTTAACATCTTTCCGCGAATATTCCGCGTTTTTTTGCGGACTCCGCGTTCAATATATTGAAGGGTGTTGGTATTAGGGAGTTTTAGCGGTTTTTATCGCGGTTTTCTCAACATCACGCGGCTGTCCGCAACAGAAGCTCCTTTCCCTTCGGCATGAACAATCAACGGGTTGATGTCAAATTCTGCGACTTCGGGGTGATTTACCGCAAGAGCAGCCATCCGCAACACCGTGTCAACAACCGCTTCAATATCGCATTTGGGAGTTCCGCGGTAACCGTCAAGCACTTTGAACGCCTTGATTTCACGAATCATTTGTTCGGCGGTAACTTTCCACATTGGAGCCAACCGGAATGAAACATCTTTCAGCAATTCAACCAATGTACCGCCAAGACCAAACATCATGAGCGGACCCAGACCGTCGCGGTTGCAGCCGACAATCACTTCCACACCCTTGTCCGCCATCTCTTCAATTAAAATCCCGTCGATTTTGGCATTGGGAACATTTTTGGCAATATTGGCGAAGATTTTGGCATAACCGGTTTTAGCGCCGTCGGCGCCTTCGATATTGAGGAGAACACCGCCGGCATCGAATTTGTGGACAACCTCAGCGGACATCACCTTCATCACAACTTTTTTGCCGATTCCGGCAACGATGTTTGCCGCATCGTCTGCGGATTGGGCGATTCCGCTTTTGAGCAGCGGCAATTTATAACATTCGAACAAAGACCGGCAATCGGCTTGTGTCAAATATTTTTCTGTTTGGTTACCGAGATAGTCGGCGATGATTTTATTGGCTTTGGCAATATCAACATCTTTATATTCGACATATTCCCGTTTTGGGATGGATTTTGTTTCGACCAATCGGGTTGCGGCAGCCAGGGATTTGACGGCATCTTCGGGGAAAGCGTAATTGGGAATGCCGTTTTGGACGAGGTTATTGACGCCTTCTTCGACCTGTTTCACACCCATGAACGCCGCAACAACAGGTTTACCGATTTTTTTGATAACATCGGGCAGGATTTTACCGCAATTACCGGAATCGGTCATGGATTGGGGGGTGAGCAGCACAACACCCAAATCGACATTGGGATCATTCATAACCGCTTCGACGGCGGCTTGGTAGCGGTCGCTATGGGCATCGCCGATCACGTCAACAGGGTTATTGAGGGCGGCGGCTTCGGGTAAGACGGGCGGTTTGAGTTTTTCTTTGGTGGAATCTTCCAGTTTGGCAAGTTTCAACCCGGCGGCGATTGCGGCGTCTGTTGCCATAATTCCGGGACCGCCTGCATTGGTGATGATGGCGAGGCGGTTCCCTTTGGGCAAGGGTTGAGTGGTGTAAAGGGCGGCGAGGTCAAAGAGTTCGGCGATGGTGGTAACTCGCTGAACACCGGCTTGTTTCAACACGGCTTCGTAAACGGCGTCGGAGCCGGCGAGCGAACCGGTATGGGAACTGACGGCTTTGGCGCCTTCGGCAGAACGCCCGGATTTGAGGCAGAGGATTGGTTTTCCTTTGTCCCAAAACGTTTTTGAGGCAACATCGATGAAGCGTTTGGCGTCTCCGATATCTTCGAGGTAGAGGGCGATTACTTTGGTTTCGGGGTCATCAGCCAGATATTCGAGCAAATCGGTTTCTTTGACATCGGCTTTATTTCCGAAGCTGACAAATTTACTGAATCCGATTTGGCGTGCTTCGGCGTAATCGAGGACGGAGGTACACAGGGCGCCGCTTTGGGAGATGAATCCGAGGTTGCCTTTGAGGGCGATTTTGGCGGCGAAGGAGGCGTTGAGGTTGATTTGCGGGTTGATAACACCCAAACAATTGGGTCCGATTAACGGAATTTCCGCTTCCCGGACTAATTTTGTGAGTTCTTTTTCTCTTTCGGCGCCTTCGTGACCGGATTCTTTGAAGCCGGCGGAGATGATCACGAGACCTTTCACACCTTTGGCTTTGCTTTCGAGAACGAGACCGGGAACGACTTTGGCGGGAACAATCAGTACGGCAAGATCAACTTCACCGGGGATATCGCCGAGAGTTTTGTAAACTTTAACGCCGTGAATTTCATCGGCTTTGGGGTTAACGGGGTAAATCTTGCCGCCGAATTTATCACGGACAAGATTGAGGAGTAAGTCGTTTCCAACGGTACCGGGTTTGGTGGATGCGCCGACGACGGCGACGGATTGGGGTTTGAAAACGGCATCTAATTTAGCAACTAAGGAAGTTGACACGGAAGTATCCTTTCTATAAAGTTAAACATCGAAGGGCGGGAACGGGGTGTTCCGGCGCAACAACTCAATACAACTATTTAAAAGGATACCCTAAATTCATTCAAAAAAAAGCCCCCCGCCGTTTCATAAATATTTTCGGAAGGTATTTCGGATTCCCCGCAAGGGAAAAATGTTAAAACTTACGGAGATATTTGCAGGAAATTGTCAATAGTGTCGCAAGCGGAATTTTTACCGCAATATGCTAATTCCGCTTGTAAACTATTCACTATTCCCTCTAAACTCTTCACTAAAACACCGCCTGCCTCTTGATTAAAAATCTTTAAGAAATCGAATATTGAGAGCAGAAAAAGGAATATTGCGGGCAAAAAATCAGTTATTTTTGGAAAAATCCCCCGCAAAATCCCTAAAATAAAAAATGCCCCACACTCCACTCTTTTACAAATTATAAAATAATGTTATAACTAGATATGCCTTTTGAGGAAATCCCAAACCATTTCCCAAAAAATGTCCCATTGGTCATTCCCCCGCTTCCAACAGTTTTTGATAATCCCGCAACAAAATAATGTTCAGAAACAGATTTCAGGAAATTGATGACATCTGTATTGATACCTTAGGCGAAACAGGTATTCTGTTGTGGAATTACAACGAATCCGGCAACGAAATCACGTTTTTCGGACGCCGGATGATCGAATTGTTCTTCGGAAGCGCCGCAAACCGGTTCACCATCAACTGGAATGACTTCCTCGACCTCTCGGTTCACCCCGAAGACCAACCCGCCGTAGAACAAGAATGGGTTCAAGGACTCCTTGCTTCCAACGATTTGACGATGACTTTTCGGATAAAATATTCGGAAAAAGACCAATGGGAACAAATCAGCCTAACCGGTAAACCCGCCGCCGGAGATTCCGCCGCTAAAAACCTTTGGGGAACATTGCGAATCCTCTCCCCAGAAACCGCTCCCCAAAATTTCCCCCCAACCCAGCCCCCAACAAACCCCTCAACAACAGACCCCCAAAAAGCTTCGGGAATCGAAATACTAAAAGTTGAAGACCCAAACGTCAATAACCAACTCAAAATCATTTTCGACGCAATGCCGCTCAGTTGCCTCTTCCTAAACTCCGACGGAACTTGTTGGGATTGCAATTCCGCCGCATTGCAATTCTTCGGCATCAATCAATTAACCGGTTTTGCCAAAAATTTCACCAACTTTTCCCCAAAATTTCAGCCCAACGGACGTGATTCGGAAGAACTTATTACCGAAAATATCGCCAAAGCCATTCAATCGGGACGAATCGTCTTCGATTGGATTCACCAAAAATCCGACGGCGAACAAATCCCCACAGAAATTACTCTTGTCCGCCTAAAACATGATACGCATAGCGGCGTCGTAGGTTATATCCGAGACCTCAGAGAACTAAAACAAATTCAAGAAGAACGCGACCGAGAACGTTTGCTGCTGCGGAATATCCTCAACTCCAGCCCCGTTTGCTTCGCCGTCATCGACCACAATGACCGCCTCACCTTCGTTACACCCTTCACTATCGATTTCTTAGGAATCCATGTCGGTGATGTGTTCGGTGATTATTTTGCCGATCAAAAAGTTAAAAAATTGCTGAATCTGGAACTCGAACAAAACGGTCTCGTCAATTGGCAGCCCGTTACAATGAAAACTCAAAACGGCATAATTAAAGAAATGCTCGCCAACATGTTTTTCATTGATTATTACGGTGCAAAAGCCGTTATGGTGTGGCTGATTGACGTTACCGAAATCCGCCACGCCGAAACGGAACTCCGTTTAGCCCGTGACGCCGCCGAAGCCTCCGTGCGGACAAAGAGCGAATTTCTCGCCAATATGAGCCACGAAATCCGAACACCTATGAACGCCATCCTCGGTATGGCAGGACTGGCTCTGAGAACCGAACTCTCCGCAAAACAACGTGAATATATCGAAGCCGCCGAACAATCCGCCCGACTCCTGTTGCGAATTATTAACGATATCCTCGATTTTTCAAAAATCGAAGCCGGTCGGATGATTATGGAATATCACGAATTTTCGCTCAATGAAGTGATTGACGATTTGGATGCTCTGGTTGCGGAATCGGCAAATAAAAAAAATCTCGCCCTTACTTTTGAATTGGCGGAAGGAGTTCCCGTTCATTTGATGGGCGATTCCGTGCGTTTGCGGCAGGTCTTGGTCAATCTTGTCGGGAATGCCGTCAAATTTACAAGCGAAGGTTTTATCCGTGTTTCTGTTGATGTTGCGGAACAAGACGATCTTTCGGTGTTGCTTCGTTGTTCGGTTCGGGATTCGGGAATCGGTATTACGCCGGAACAAATGCACCAACTGTTCCGCCCCTTCACCCAAGCCGACACCTCAACAACACGAAAATACGGCGGAACCGGTTTGGGATTGGCGATTTCCAAAAGTATTGTCAATATGATGAAAGGCAATATCGAATGTGAAAGCCGACACAATATAGGTACAACATTTACTTTTACCGCACGTTTCGGATTGCCGCTCGAAGGCGATGTTCTCGAAGATTTTTCCGAAATCCGCACGGATGTGCTGCTGTTGGGGGATCACCGAGATTCGTTGGCGGTGATTCGGAATTATCTGGAACTCCTGAAATGCAAAGTTGTGGCGCAATGCGAAACACTAAATGATTTTGAATTATTCCTTAATTCAAACAGGATGAGCGAAATTGATTTTATAATTTTCGATTTTGATAATTTGGAACAAAACGGGTTGCCCATGTACCTTGCTCTTCAAAACAAGGAACTTTCCAAAGTGCCGCTCCATGTTTTTTCGAATCATCCTGATCTGGAACGGTTGCTGAAAGAGCGGAAAATTACAAACGCCGTTCAGCAAATTCAAAAACCGATTGTTGTCAGTGATCTTTTCAATGTTCTGATGTTGGTTACATCGGAAAAGAAACAGGCAATGATCGAAGAGAAAAAGAAATCACGTTCGCAAGGTGTAACCCGCCGTTCGGGATCGTCTTTTAAGTTGCCGGAATCGGTTCGCGGTGCCAAAATTCTTTTGGCGGAGGACAACCGGATTAACCAGATGGTTGCAACGGAAATGCTCAAAATGGAAGGATTTATTGTGGATGTTGCCTCCAACGGGCGGATAGCGTTGGAAATGATTCAAAATAATCATTATGATTTGGTGTTGATGGATATTCAGATGCCGGAGATGGACGGTTTGGAAGCCGCAAAACTGATTCGGTCGGATTCAAGGTTTAGCGGGTTGCCGATTCTTGCAATGACGGCTCATGCAATGACGGGAGATCGGGAGTTAAGTATTGAAGCCGGAATGAACGACCATATCACAAAACCTATTGATCCGGCGCTGCTGTTCAACGCGCTCGTTAAATGGATTCGCAAATCGTAAAACCGTAAGTTGGTCAATATAATGTATTTAACACGGCAGGAATCCCGTAATATTGATCGGAAAGCGGTAGAACAATTTGGAATTTCCGGTTTGGTGCTTATGGAAAATGCCGGACGCGGTGCGGTTGATACGTTGCAGCGTTTGGAGATTGTGAAGCCGGAAATTCCGGTGGGTCTTGTCTGCGGAAAAGGCAATAACGGCGGTGACGGTTTTGTGATGGCGCGTCATCTTAAAATTCGGGGGTTGTGCCCAACCGTTTTTCTGCTCGCCGATCCCAAGGAATTAACCGGTGATGCCGGAACAAATTACAATATTCTACGGCGTTGCAATGTTCCTATTATGGAGCGGACATTTCCGGTTGCCGGTTTGGAGCGGTTTGGGGTTTTGATTGACGCAATGCTTGGAACCGGCGCTGCGGGGATTCCGCGTGAACCTTTCGCAAAAACAATTCGGTCTATCAACACAATTCGCAAGGAATCCGGCGTCAAAGTTATAGCGATAGACATACCGAGCGGGTTGGATGCGGACACGGGATTACCGAGTGACCCAACGGTTTTTGCCGATTACACTTTAACTTTTTACGCTTCAAAAGTCGGCTTCACAAAATCCGAAGCCGCCAAATATCTTGGAACGGTAATTGTTCAGGATATTGGTTTGAATGTTCACGACAATGGTTTGGATGTTCACGATAACGGTTTGGATGTTCATGATAACGGTTTGGATGTTCACGATAACGGTTTGGATGTTCACGATAACGGTTTGAACATTGAGCGAATTACCGATTTGTAGGACATTCCGAGATAAACTCAATAAAAGCCGGCAATTTTTTGCTATAAGAACTTCGTATCTATACAGTCGTTTGTTTTCAGTATTAATACTGAATCTTAACCCCGCAAGGGATGAGATGTGCATAACCGTAGGTGGAGCGAAGCGCAACCTACGGATCGGAATTTCCCAACCCGATACAAAAATAAAAGGTAGGCAACCCTTCGCCGAAGGTTTTTTACCCATGGTTGTGTTGGTGGGAGACGGCTTGTTCCAATTTCTAAAACTGTTTGCGTGAATCGTATTTTTTGCGTTTGCCCTGCAAGGGCGATATAAACCAGCCCGCCGCAACGTACAGCCCGGCAAAAAGAAATCGATGCAAAAACCGATTCGCTAAGAACTATTCCCAAAAAATTAACTTCTATCAACTCAACACCTTTAAAACTAACTGTTTCGGGCGAAACGTCGTTGGAAATTGATGTTTCGACCTATAAATAGAACGTTTCCGCTGTTTTGTAATACAGTGGAAAAAACTTTT
>JAITQV010000283.1 GCA_031288765.1 Planctomycetaceae bacterium | reverse complement strand
GATTTCAATATAAGCGATTTTAATACAAGGATTTCAATACGGATGATTATTTTTTTCGCTGTTTCCTACTACAATCGGCTGTTATTCTATACGATAGGGAACATTGTTACAAGAGGTCGGACGGCAATAGTTTCTATTCAATACAGATTTGAATTAGAAAAAAGAATGTCCCTAAAATTCCAACTCTTCAAAAAAGAGAACTTACTCGCCGTGTAATGTATATTAAAACATTCGGGAGTTTCTTTTGTGGTTCGATTTTTCGTTCCGTTACGAATTGAGCAATAATTTTTGCGTCAATTTTTTCTTTGGAGCCATCAATACCGATGTGTCCTTTGGGCGATTGATTTTTCATAGTAATCATGCTATAGTTGTTGAAGTTAAAAATGTGATTTATCGTGACTCCTTCTTGTTTATACGAGATCGTACCGTAATTGGTATCGTCTCAGGCAATTGTCCGTTGGGCTTCACGCTAAAAAACGAGTTCCAAAAGGACTCAAGAACTTCCTTTATCTTTCCGCAAAATTTCCCCGCTCCAAAAAAGAAAATCCTCGCTCCAAGTGAGAAATCCCTCATCACAGGGGGCTATATTCCTTATTTATTTTGTGTAAAATGGAAGCGTTTTCTTAAATCGCCACAGTCACACTCCTTCACGGAAATATTCTATGGAAGTCAACATAGCAAAATTAAAACGGTATTTTCCAAATACCAAAGCCGTTGATGATCTTTCGTTCTCCTTTCACGGCGGTCAGATATACGGATTCGTCGGTCCCAACGGAGCCGGAAAAACAACAACCATGCGCATCCTCGCAACATTGGACGAACCAACCTTCGGCGATATCTTTGTTGACGGCATCAGCGTCGTACAATATCCCGATATAGTACGTAAATTGGTGGGCTACATGCCGGATTCCCTGCCGGCTCACAAAGATATCACCGTCCACGAATATCTCGACTTTTTCGCCCGCGCCTACGGCTTGTTCAACCCAAAACGCGATAAAATTATCCAAAATATCGAAGAATTTACCGGATTAACCGAGTTCAAAGACAAAACAATCGCCCAAATTTCAAAAGGAATGAAACAACGTGTCAGTTTAGCACGGGCAATTGTCCACGAACCCTACGTTCTTGTTCTTGACGAACCCGCAGCCGGTTTAGACCCGCGAGCAAGAATCGAACTCCGTGAACTCTTAAAAGCGTTGCGGGAACAAGGAAAAGCAATCCTAATCAGTTCCCACATTCTAAGCGAACTCGGCGAAATTTGCGACGGCATCGCCTTTATCGAACGCGGACAATTACTCCGCGCCGGAAAAATCGAAAATATTATCGAATCAATGGATATGAGACCAATGACCATGATTCGAGCCAAAAATTATGATTTGGAAACTCTATTGAAGATCGTTCTCGAAGAACCATTGGTGGAAACGGCACAAATTACGGGTGATGAAGTTGCCGCCTTACTAACCGCCGACGATGACAGCATTTTGTTGTCCTCGTTAATTAGTAAGGGTGTTCAAATTGCCGAATTCCGCCAGCATAAAGCCCATTTGGAAGATTTGTTCCTCAATATTACAAAAGGACGTTTACAATAATTTGTGAGAATTGCGAACCGGTTGCTTGAAATCCGCTGTTTGGAAGATTATACTGACGGCAATTTCAGTACCGGATTGTTAAACACGGCAATAACCGGAAAAATCCGTGATTTTACAGAGGTTGCCTGACAGTGGTTTCCTGACAACGGTTTTCGTGAAACCGAAAGGTTATTGCCCTTACCGGTTACGGCAGCAATCCCGTACCATTTTACACCATTACAGAAAGGATCGTTTTATGAAACAGACATTTACTCTTTTGCTGACAGTTCTTGCGCTGGTTTTAACAATATCTGTTGCCGGCGCCCAAGAAGACGGCTGGATTCAGATTTTCAACGGCGAAAATCTCGACGGTTGGAAGTCAAACGAAAATTACGAAGGTTTTGAAGTCAAAGACGGAGCGATTGTCGGTAAAGGCAACCGCAACCATCTTTACTATTACAAAGAAGAACTCAAAAATTTTGAGATTAAATTGGATGTCAAGATCAGTGCGGGCGGCAATTCCGGCGTGTACGTCAAATCACAATGGCAAGACGAATCGTGGCCCGTAACCGGTTTTGAACTTCAAGTCAATGCTTCGCACGGCGATCCGGTCAAAACGGGGAGCCTGTACAATATTATCAAAATTTTTAAGGCTCCGCACGGTGATAATGAATGGTTCAATTATCATCTCATTCTTAAAGGCAACACGTTGGAGGTGCGGGTCAACGGCGAACTGTTATATATTTATGTTGATCCGTTGGAAAAGGGCGGTGTTCCGCAAGACGGGAAAATCACCGAACAAAATAAACGGATTAGCCAAAAGGGTTATATTGCTCTTCAACAGCATGACCCGAAAAGTATTCCGGCGTTCAAAAACATTTTCCTGAAAAAGTTGCCGGACTGATTAAATAGCTCGCTTAGATAGTCCGCGAATTACATGAATAAACACGAATATATTTATTTCGTAAACATTCGTGTAGTTCGCGAACAAAAATAATGAATCGTTCGGGTTTAATTTCCCTTTGGAAATATGAACAATAAAAGTGTTGTGATCATTCCGGCGCGTTATGCTTCAACACGGCTGCCGCGAAAACTATTGCTTGATGAAACGGGGAAACCGTTGATTCAATATACTTACGAAGCCGCATTACGAGCGAAGTTCCCCGAATCCGTGTCGGTTGCCTGCGATCATCAGGAAATTTTTACGGCGGTCAAAAAATTCGGCGGGACGGTGTTTATGACCGATCCGAACGCCAAAAGCGGAACGGATCGGGTTGCCGAAGTTGCGGCAAAAATGGACGATATTGATATTGTTGTCAATGTTCAAGGGGATGAGCCGGAGATTGCCGGTGAATCGATTGATTTGGTGATTCGGATGCTGACAGAACATTCGCACGCTGTCATGGCAACTTTGGCAACACCCATTCGAAACCGGCAACAACTCGAAGACCCCGCTTGTGTCAAGGTTGTGTTTGATCAAACCGGTCGTGCTCTCTATTTCAGCCGAAGCGTTATTCCGTATCCGCGAAACGGTATCACAACGGAATTGTTCCAATCCGATCCGCCCTTGTTTTACCAACACGTCGGGATGTACGCTTACCGCCGTGATTTTCTGCTTTCGTTAAGCCGGTTGCCGCAATCCGATCCGGAAAAAACGGAAAGTCTTGAACAACTTCGTGTGTTGCATCATGGTTTTGGGATTATGGTTGGGGTTGTTGACGAACCGACATTCGGTATTGATACGCCGGAAGATTACAGACGTTTTGTAGAAAAATTATCGTGCCCAAACCGCCAATAATTCCCTTGAGTCCTGTTGAGTTTTAATTCCGCAGCAACCCAATTATCAATTCGCTTAAAATAGTGCGAGGGTTTACGTGCAGCACAAGCCTTATTCCAAAGACGATTTTGAAATCAGTCCGTTGATGTTTTATTACGAAGTAACGCAAGCCTGTGATCTGGTTTGTAAACATTGCCGTGCTTCGGCTCAATCTCAGGCATCCGCCGACGAATTATCAACGGAAAACGCGTTTCGGCTGATTGATCAAGTGGTATCGTTTCCCCGTAAACCTCATTTGGTGTTTACCGGCGGCGATCCCTTGAAACGTCCCGATCTTTTCCTGCTGATTGATCATGCCGTGCAATCCGGTTTATCGGTGGCGCTCACTCCTTCGGCAACTCCGTTGGCAACCCGTGAAGCGTTTGAAAAAGCCCAATCGGTTGGAGTTCAGGCATTTGGTATTTCTCTTGATGCTCCCGCCGCAACCGTTCATGATTCTTTTCGCGGTCTTGAAGGTTCTTTTGAAAAAACTCAGGAAATGCTTGAAACGGCAAAATCATTACATATTCCGGTTCAGGTCAATACCACGATAACGCGCCGGAATTTTGAATTGATTGACGAGATGGCGGAATTTTTAACTCGATTTGGCGGAGTGATGATGTGGTCGGTCTTTTTTTTGGTTCCGGTTGGGCGCGGCATCGAAGAAGAACGAATCCAAGCCGAAGAATATGAAATTGCGTTTGCGAAACTCTGGCATCACGCCAACGAAAAACCGTTTGCTATTAAAACCACCGAAGCGCCGCATTACCGGCGTTATGTATTACGGCGGGGCGGCAATCCGTTGGATGTACCGAGACCGTTCCGGTTTGCGAAGGGCGACATGCAAAATCCCGAAACCTTTTCCAGAACCCGCAATCGTGCGCCGCTTGGCATAACCGATGGGCGTGGAATTATGTTTATATCGAACAGCGGGCGGATATTTCCTGCCGGATTTTTACCGTTGGAATGTGGGCGGTTTCCTGAGGATTCTGTGGTAGAGGTTTATCAGAGGCATCCGGTTTTCAAGTCATTACAAAATCCCGATTGTTACAAGGGCAGTTGTGGTTTATGCGAATACCGTTATGTTTGTGGCGGCAGTCGGGCAAGGGCGTTTGCGTTAACCGGAGATCCGTTGGGAGCCGACCCTGATTGTTGCTATAAAACCGGACAAGACCCCGTTTATCTCGGACAATAATAATTTGTATCTATTTCAGTGAGTTGTCCTGAAAATAGGGCTGAAAGCCCTTAATATATTAGCGTAGGGCAACGCCCTACGAAGAGGAATACAAATAAATTTAAGCCCTGAAAGGGCGACATATTAGTTTATAGTTTATAATGGATAGTGGATAGTTGATAGTGGAATGTGGAATAATGTAGGGGCGAAAGATTTTTCGCCCCTATCAACAACGGGATTTACGAATTTTTGGATTGTTAATCGCAAGATTGGCGGGCGATTGCCGAATTTTTGAATTGTTAATCGTAAAATCGGCGGGCGATTGCCGAATTTTTGGTTTGTTAATCAACACGATTAACGAAACACCGCCCCGTTAGGGGCGATATGTTGGTAGAAAACGGCGTAAAAAATAATCCGCGTCCCGTTAGGGACGCAATATTGGTTTTATTCTTAAACATGATGAGCGGTTTTAATTTTGTTTCCATTTGACATTGTGTCCCTAGCGGGACACGCATTTCTTTTATAATATTTTTCTACCAACATTTCGTCCCTAACGGGA
>JAITQV010000217.1 GCA_031288765.1 Planctomycetaceae bacterium | reverse complement strand
CATTAAAATATTACACAAATAGATTTATTTTATACGGTTATTGAAACGTTCGGCGGTTTCACGTTCTGTTTTGATCCATTGAGTAATTGTTTCGGCAGCTTCATTGACGGGAATCATTGTCGTTTCTTTTTCCCAACGCCATTTTGTTTCGATATTGCCTTCGGCAAGTCCCTTGTCCCCAATTACAATTCGCAACGGAAAACCGATTAAGTCAATGTCCTTGAATTTCACGCCCGCACGTTGATCACGGTCATCAATCAGACAATCAATTTGTCCTAGCGTCTGCAAATTTTGTGCTAATTCGTTTGCAAGTTTCATGGCTCGTTCATCGGATACTTTCATCGGACAAATCACCACTTCATACGGTGCAAGATTCACAGACCAAATCATTCCGGCATCGTCAT
Organism: Planctomycetaceae bacterium; assembly: GCA_031288765.1. Classification (GTDB taxonomy): domain Bacteria; phylum Planctomycetota; class Planctomycetia; order Pirellulales; family Thermoguttaceae; genus WRKP01. The sequence continues at coordinate 4,355 of JAITQV010000217.1, read as the reverse complement.
ACGAAGTTTCAATAAGTCCCGCAAGAATCCGGTTCACTCCAATTCCGTAACAACCCATAATAATCGTCTTTTGAGTTTCGTCCGCATCAAGAAATTTGGCATTTAGAGAATCGGAGTATTTTGTACCCAATTTGAAAACATGCCCCACTTCAATAGCCGCCCGGATTTTCATTACAGCACTGCAACGCGGACAGGCATCGCCGTCAACAGCATTACGGAAATCGTCAATCTTATCCGGCGCCCAATCACCTTGTGGAGTACGAAACGGATTGACATTGACCAGATGTTTATCGGTTTTGTTTGCGCCGACAACAGCGTTGGCAACTTCCATCACAGCGTGATCCGCATAAATCGGAATCCGTTGCGCTAACCCAACCGGTCCCGCAAATCCAACCGGTGCACCTGTTACCGTTTCAATTGTTTCGGCATCAGCCAGTTCTAATTTTGTTGCGTTTAGAACCCGTTTGATTTTATTTTCGTTCGCTTCGTGATCGCCGCGAATTAACACCGCAATCGGTTGTAAACGACCATTTGACTCAGGATAATCCGCAACGTAAATAAGTGTTTTAACTAGCTTTGCCGGTTTTACTTTGAGGAATTTACAAACCTGTTCAACCGTATGGGCGTTTGGCGTGTCAAGTTCCGTAATTGGTTTGAGCGGTGTTGTTGTTACGGGCTGATCTTTACCGGTTGAACCAATCTCGGCTTTTTCCGTATTGGCAGCGTAGCCGCAGGTTTCACAATGAACAACTTTGTCTTCACCGTTTGGAGACGGAATCATAAATTCGTGTGAAGCGTCGCCGCCAATAGGACCGGATTCCGCCTCCACCGGCAAAAACGGCAACCCGCAACGTTGAAATATTTTACAGTACGCTTCGTACATTTTTTTATACGTTTCATTAAGCGATTCCGGTGTTGTGTGAAAGCTGTACGCATCTTTCATAATAAATTCGCTGGTTCGCAATACGCCAAACCGCGGGCGTTCTTCGTTACGGAATTTTGTTTGAATTTGATACAGTGTGATCGGGAGTTGCCGGTAACTCGAAACATAACGCGAAACCAAATCGGTAACTTCCTCTTCATGGGTGGGACAGAGAACAACCGGAATTTTTTTCCCGCCGCGCGGTAATTGTGTTTTAATCAGAACGTCGCCGAACGCTTCAACACGGTTTGTTTGTTCGTAAAGCGAAATGGGGCAGAGGGCGGACATGAGGAGTTCAACGGCTCCGGCGCGGTTCATTTCCTCGCGGACAATCTGCGCCGCTTTTTGGAGAGATCGGAGACCGAGCGGTAAATAAGTATAGGCTCCCGCCATCACCTGAGCAATCAAACCGGCTCGAAGCATTAGAATATGAGAAGGAATTTCCGCACCCTCAGGTGTTTCTTTCATTGTAGGAATCAGCGTTTTCGACCAATACATGGAATTACGGAATAAATCAAAACGGGTAAATACGGGTAAATATTGAAAAACCAAGAGGGATTCATTATCTTGTCGGTCAATCGACCTGTCAAGTGGATCAGAATTTTAACTGTTTTGATTCTTTTTTCGTAATTTATTCAGTCCGTTGTTGAAGAATGACGCAGAATAAACTTTATTAGTTGAGAGTGGAGAGTTGATAGTGTCGCAAGCGGATTCAATTATCTAAACTATGATTTATAAGATTTTTAAAAAAACAATCGTTGGAGCGAATAACATTCGCCCCTTTTTGTGATTGTTAAAAAATAATTGTTAAAAATATAATCATAATCATCAAACAAATCACAAAAATCATAGTTCAGACTATTTTTCAACAAAAATCAAGGTTTGCAGCGGAGCAAGTGCCAAGGGAATCGCATCGGTTTCCTGAATTTCTTCGATTTTACCGGTCATCGGGTCAAGTTGTAATCGGGCATGAATTTTGGAACATTTGAGAATTCCCTGATAGGGTTCGTTTCCGGCATTGAGAACAACGTAAATTGTACGATTATCCCGTTCAAAATGACCAAACGAAATCCAACCGTTTGCCGGAACGATTTTTTCCAATTTTGAATCAAGAATATTCTCAAGATGATTCTCGATATTTTGCGGAGTCAAGGGATTGTCTGTAACATCAGTAAGTTCACAAATTCCCAAGTTCCTGATTTCCTGAGGAATTTGAACATTCTGCGGAACCAGTAACGGTAAATTTGTTCGTTGTGAAATCCGAAGCCAATCCTTAATTCCTTGATCATCGACAATAATAAACGGAATTTGGCAACGCACCAACATTTCACCAATCCGGTCAAATGATTGAATTATTTCCTGCATTCGTTGTGATTGTGTTTTAATATTGAGGGGTTCTGCGGTTGGTTTATATTCACGTTGGAGATCGGTGATCGGGTAATAAAGTAACACTGACCGTATTGGTTTTGCCTCACGCAATACCGCGTTGAGCCGACCAATATAATCACAATATTTCTTGTGAATTTCCGTACCTGTGATTCCGTAATAGAGCGCAAATTCCGTAACGCCCCAAATTGCCTGCCATGCTGCTGTTGCCTGCATTGAAGCAAGATCACCATTGTGACCGTTAAAGTCACTGACTTCTGTGAAGATAAGCCGTGTTTCATTTAATGCTGCTGCCGAAGCGGGAAAACCGGCAGCTTTCCAACCACTCCAGGCAAAAACGCGCGGATCACTGTTCAACATGTCAAGTCCCGGAATATCCATCATACGAAGTATTGTTAATTTGTTACCGTCCAAAGGAACATGAGCATCCGTATTTTCCTCACGAAGCGTATGTCCTGATGACGCAACATGATTGGCACGGCACCAATCACGAATCGCTTGATAATAGAATTGAGAATTAAGTTGCGTAACAGTATTCCAGAAACGTTGCCGTTCATTCTTGTCCGCGTCGGTATCACCAACGAAAAGACTTTTTTTATTAAAAGGAGCATCGCCGCTAACTGTAACAAGTTCGTCGCTCCACGCAGCCATTGGGAGTAACGGTATATTCGGATCAATCGGATCGGCAATTGGGCGTGTTTTCTGTACATCATCCGGTACGGTACCGATATTTACGGCATTAAGTGACGGTTCATCGGTAAAATACGCTTCAATATAATTGTGTAAATCGCCGAGACGTTTTTTGTACTGTTCATGGGTTACTTCGATGAAACGTTTTGTTGCATTGGGATTCAACGGATTCGGATATCGCCGCAATACGTAGTAATTACTGGCGGCATGAGTATATTCATAAGCCGCCCGAACAGAAAATGCGGTATTGTCATTTTTGGTTTCGTCATAAACGAGAGCTTGTGATTCGAGTTCCGGGTGACCTTCCAACACCAAACCGCCCGCCGCTAAAGACGGATAACCGTCTTCATCGTAAATCCAAATTCGCAAACCAATTTCTTTGGCAGAACGAACAACTTCAACCAAATGTTGCCATCCTATTTCGTTACGAAGATAATTATCGGAAGGGACATTGGCTGCGACATTGATTGCAAGTCCGCCTATCACCTCTATCGCATTGGTTGCAAAAGGGAGATTGATTACAAGTCCGCCCAAACCGCAATCATCTTTGTAATAACGAAGTTTCTCCGGTGTAGTGCGATCACCAAAACTGCCGTGAATAATTTGTAACGGTCGGTTTTTCACTGTTGGATCGTTCCATTCCGTAAGCCATGACTCCGGTATTGCAGTGAAAACCGGCATTCCCGCAGTAACATGGGATGGTTCCGACGCTACTACAATGATTTCCAAGCTGAGGGAAATCACAACCAAACACAATAAACATTTGAGAATTTTTGACATAATAAATGTCTCCTTTGGGTTAAAAAATTTAACAAACACAAATCAGTTAATAGTTAAAGGTCTAATAGTTAAAGGTTAATAGTTTATGGTTAATAACGGAAAACGCAAGCGAATTCAATTGTCGCAACGTCTTAAAGTAATTGTCTATTTTCATTTTTAATATTGTTCAACAATTGCCCGTTAGGGCAAGCATGTTGGTAGAAAAAACGTTGTAAAAAATGGTCTTAACCCCGCTAGGGGTGTGATGTGCATAACCGTTCACAAGGTAGGTAACCGTTGGGTGAAAGCCCCTCGCCGAGCGATTGCGTCGGCGTTAGCCGACAAATTTCTGTTTTTGATTTGGAAATCAAAAGGTAGGCAACCGTTGGGTGAAAGCCCTTCGCCGAAACGTTGTGTCGGTGTTAGCCGACTTGTTCTACGCAACAGGATTCGCCAATCAATTCAAGCCCTGAAAAACGGGCTGAAAGCCCGCAATCAGTAGCGTAGGGCAACGCCCTACGAATAGGATACACCAATAAAATCAAGCCCTGAAAGGGCGCAATCCCCAAGAATCCTGCCATTGTATTTTTAAATGATT
>JAITQV010000207.1 GCA_031288765.1 Planctomycetaceae bacterium | reverse complement strand
GTATAAACAGGAACAAGCCGGCTACCGCCGACACAATCGTTCGGCGAAGGGCTTTCACCCAACGATTGCCTGCCTTATAGCAAAACAACAGGGTAAATCCCAATAAAACTAATTTGATTAACTTACAAATAAAATAAAAGTAACACGTTATGAATTTTATAAAAACACCGGTAAAAGGTATGCCCGAACAACTTCCCGCAGATATGGAATTGCGGGAATATGTTATGAATAAAATTAAGGAAACATATAAAAGGTATGGATTTTCTTTAATTGATACACCCGCCATTGAACATATCGAAAATCTAACAAATAAACAAGGCGGTGAAAATGAAATGCTTATCTTTAAGATTTTGAAACGCGGCGAAAAATTGGAGAAAGCGGACGAAATATCGGATTTGTGTGACAGCGGACTGAGATACGATTTAACGGTTCCGCTGGCAAGATTCTACGCAAACAATATGAACTTGCTGCCAACACCTTTTAAGGCATTGCAAACCGGAAACGTCTGGCGGGCAGACAAACCGCAAAAAGGACGTTTCCGCCAATTTACACAATGCGATATCGATATTATCGGCGATAACAGTAATCTGGCGGAAATAGAATTAATTTCCGCAACATCCGAAATGATCTTTCAATTGAGATTGGGCGGTTTCAACGTCCGAGTTAATGACCGCCGGATATTAAAAGCAATTGCGGCAACTTGTGATTTTCCGCAAGATAAACATGAAGATATTTTTATTGTGCTTGATAAAATTGATAAAATCGGAACGGAAGGAGTTACGAATATATTAAAATCAATGGGATTTGCAGAAGAAAATGTCAATAAATATTGTAATTTTTTCAAAGAGGGAAATTATTTTGAGTCTTGTGTTGAATTTTTCGGTAACAAACTTGACGGTGTTCTTTCGGGTAATGTAATCAATAATCTGAACGATATTATATTTTGTGTCAGAAAAATCATTCTTGATAAGGGAAAAGTTGTTTTTGATCCGACACTTGTCAGGGGCATGTCTTATTATACGGGACCCATTTTTGAAATTGAACTTGCCGACAAATCCGATTTATCCTTGTCTATTGCCGGAGGCGGACGTTATGATGAAATGATCGGGAAATACAATGACAATAAAATTCAGGCGGCTGCCAGCGGTTTTTCCATCGGTTTTGAACGTATTGTTTCAATATTAAAATCAAAAGGATTTAAACCGCAAACCGATAATAATTCTGCGGCTTATTTGATTTCAAAAAATTTGGGATATGACCGTATTGAGAAAGTGTTTGTGAACGCTAATCTGTTGCGGGAAAAAGGACAACGTGTTCTTGTTTCACCAAAGTCGAAAAATATGAAAACGCAAATCGATAAATTAATCGAACAAGGATATAACAAAATAATTGAAGTTTCGGAATCAGGCGAACACGAAATCAATATACAAATGTAATGTAAAATCTTACTCTGTTAAAAAAATTCTTTTGAATGAATCATATTTGGAGTTTAGCTGAAAGATATTCTAATTCTGAAAAGATTAAACTAGAAGAAACTCAATATGGAGTTATTTATAAACGCATTGTAGATACGTTATCCGATGAAGTTGTCCAACCAACTCTAAATGTATCAAGTAGTTCTGATGTGAAGGAATGATTCTCTATTTTCGGGTTTTCATTTATTAAAACATAATTTTTTATAACATTTGAGTAAAATATGAGTGTTCGACAAGAAATGTTGATTGAAATATTGGAACGATCATGCCGATTAAAACAATATGCTGGTTACGATCTCTATGTTGATTATGATCGATATTTTGCATCAATAATCGCATTAGAATTAACTCCCAAAGAAGAGCGAAGTCGGGATATTCTCAGAAGAATGCTTTACTGTATTTGTGATACTGCTGATTTAAATGAGATGGTGTCAACTTTGTCACGTATTTGCTATGACTACGCAGTTAGTTTAGGAAATGATAAAAAAGAAGGTATAATTATTTTTCTTGAAGAGGTAATAAAGGCAGCACCTGAAAAGATAGTCGATTCCCCTATTTATTTTGGTGAGGATACGTTCCAAAGTGCTATCAATTTTCTTTATTGGGATACTCGGCTTGGTGATGTCCTCGTTCCTTTTACCGATTTCATACCTCCTGTTATTCAAACCCTGAACTCTCTTCGACCAGAACAAAAAGAATTTCTTTTGAATCATATTTGGAAATTAGCTGAAGAATCTTCTAATTATGCAAAGATCAGACTGGAAGAAGATCAATATGGAATTATTTATAAACGTATTATAGATGCGTTATCCGATGAAGTTGTCCAACCAACTCTAAATGTATCAAGTAGTTCTGATGTGAAGGAATGATTCTCTATTTTCGGGTTTTTACTTATTAAAACATAATTTTTTATAACTGTACTTTCCAAAAAATTATGGTAGAATATTTTAGTTAAAAGTCTTTAATTTTAAGTATTTCTCAAATTTATCGCTGATTAAATGTATCTTTGTTCAAAAAGCAGAAGTCACAGAAAATAGAGATTGTTTTAAACGCTAACCATCTTTTAAAATACAAAAATATATGACGAAATACATTTTTATTACAGGCGGAGTCGTGAGTTCTCTTGGCAAGGGTTTGACTTGCGCGTCGATTGGAATGCTGTTGGAACATCGCGGTTTAACGGTTCGGTTGCAAAAACTAGACCCATATCTGAATGTTGATCCGGGGCTTTTTTCACCGGCACAACACGGCGAGGTTTATGTTTTGGATGACGGCAGTACAACCGATCTTGATCTTGGTCATTACGAGCGTTTCACAAATACGCCGTTGACTTGGAACAGCAGTTGGACAACCGGTCAAATTTATCAACGTGTTTTTGAAAAAGAACGGCACGGCGACTATCAGGGAGCAACGGTTCAGGTAATTCCGCATGTAACAAATGAAATTAAACAATGTGTTACGAATCTTGGCGGTCATGGGATTGATGTGGTGATTATCGAGATTGGCGGAACCGTCGGCGACATCGAAAGTTTGCCCCACATGGAAGCAATCCGGCAATTTCCGCTTGATGTTGGTAAGGAAAATTGTTTGTATATTCATTTGACGTTAATTCCGTTTCTAAAAGCGGCACGGGAACTCAAAACCAAACCAACTCAGCATAGTGTCGGGCAACTCCGCCAAATCGGTATTCAGCCGGATATTCTGATTTGCCGGACGGAAATGCCGTTATCGCACGATGAACGCTCCAAAATCGGTCTTTTTTGTAATATTGATACGGAAGCGGTGATTGAAGAAAAGGACAAGGATTTTTCGATTTATGAAGTTCCGGTTCGTTTGCATGATCATAAATTGGATCAGTTGATTGTGGACAAGCTTCGTATTCACAATGCCGGACTGTTGGAATTGAATGATTGGCATGAATTATTGGAACGGATTCGGAATCCTGTTCATGAGGTAACGGTTGCGGTTGTCGGCGAATATGCGGAGATGCAGGATGCGTATAAATCGACGAATGAGGCTCTTGATCATGCCGGAATTGCTCACCGTACACGAGTACGAAAATTACGGATTCCCAGCCGCCGTGTTTTACAAAATGAAACATGCCGGGAGTTACAAAAAGCGGATGCGGTGATTTTATCCGGCAGTTTCGGCGAATCGGAAATCGAAGGAAAAATCGAAACAGTACGAATTGCAAGAGAAAACGGTATTCCTTTTCTTGGTATTGGTCTTGGAATGCAATGTGCGGTGATTGAGTTTTCCCGTAACGTTTTGAATTTGAAAGGAGCCGGTTCGACGGAATACGATAAAAATACACCGCATCCGGTTATTTGTCTTCGTGAAGAACACCGTATCGGCGAACATTATTTTGACAGACATTCTTCGTTTACCTTTCGTGAAGGTTCGCCCAAAACCGGAGCGGACACAACCGTATTTCAATTGCCGTCACGAATTTCGGAAGTTTATGGAAACCGTCCTTTAACTTCGGAACGGTTCCGGCATCGTTACGAGTTTAATAATCGTTACCGCGATCAATGGGAACATTGTGCGATGAGGATTTCGGCACAAAGTGCGGACGGACTTTGGGTTCAGGCGGTTGAATTACCGGAACATTGTTGGTTTGTGGCGGTGCAGTTTTATCCCGAATTTAAGTCGCAGCCGACCAAACCGCATCCGCTTTTTGCTTCACTTATTGCCGCCGCTATCAGAAAAAAAGATGTTTCGTAACTTCCATAAAAAGAACACTTCTAAAAATTCGGTTTTTCCAGCATCATTCTTCGAAAAGGATTGAATAGATACAAGATTTCTAATCAAGAGGTAGGCAACCGCTCGCCGTAGCGATTGCCTACCTTTTGATTACCAAATTTTTAGATTGTTTTTGTGTTTGATTAGAGATCTTTAAGAAAAATTCCGCTGAAATTGTGCCAAATTGCTAATCACAATCCCCCAATCTGTAATTCCAAACAGCACATTTATGAATGACCGAATAAATGCAAAAATAAATATGGGCGGGAACCAAAAAAAGATTTTGTATTCCCGCCCAACATTGTGCTGAAAACTGTTTGGTTTTAATGTCATGTTGAAAACATATCGTGTTAGAGCGAAATCGCCCCGACCGGACATACATCAACACATGCACCACATTCACCACATGTATCAGGATCAATAAACGCCTTTCCCTCTTGATCATCTTTCAAAGCAATCGCATCAAGCGGACAAGTCGAAACACATTCACCACATCCGGTACATTTGGTTTGATCTACAACGGCAGTCATTGTTTTACTCCTTTCCTGAAAAAGTTGACCGTTGTAAATTGTTGATTGTCAGAAATTCATTTACAGATATAATCTGTTTCTTCTGTTTTTTCAAATCAATTTACTCCGGTCATTAACAAAAAACCCGACGGCTATAACTCAATAGCCGAAACCGGACACACATCAACACAAGCACCGCATTCACTACATGTTCCTGAATCGACAAATGCCTTATTGTTGTGTTCGCTGCCAATTGCAATGGCTTCGAGCGGACAAGTCGAAACACATTCACCGCAAGCGGTACATTTGTTCATTTCAACTGTTGCTGACATAGGTTGGGACTCCTTTTTGTAAAAAGTAGGGTTGTTGGGTTCCAAAAGGGAAAGCCCGGCACGGCTCACCCGAAACTTTGATTATTTTACAACTTTTCAAACTTTTGGCAAGACCTGATTTGAAAAAATTTTCCTTTTGTCCCCGAAACACTTCGCAATACCAGTAAAATGCCCCCTTTTAACAATCTCATAAACCCTATAAATTATAGTTCAGACCAATAATCCGCTTACGTCCTCCGCTATGAACTCTTCACTATAAACTATTAACTAATAAGATTGTTTTGTTTGGAAAATCAGGTAAAAATGAAGTTATAAAATAACCGTTTATTGACGCCGGCAAGTACAATAGACATTAAGAAAATCAAAAACAGAGGAAAAAACCATGCCGCATCCATTATTCCAGCCGACACCCAAAGTTCGGCGTATTATTGAACTACTTTTCGAAGGCGGAGCAAGCGATTGTTTGTTTGTCGGCGGTTATGTCCGTGATATTTTTCTTGAAATGTCGTCGAAAGAAGTTGAAATTGATATTGAAGTTTACGGCTTAACTTATAAAAAAATTCTTAAAATATTAAAACCATTTTTCTGTGTCAATCTTGTCGGTCAGAGTTTCGGGACGGTCAAAATCGACAACGAAATTGATTTAAGTATTCCGCGTACCGAATCAAAATGGGGAGTGGGACACAAAGGATTTGCAATATCGTCCGACCCCAATCTTGATCCGTACACGGCGTTTTCACGGCGGGATTTCACGATTAACGCGATTGGACTCCGTTTGGACGGTTCTATTTTTGACCCGTTTGATGGAATCGGCGATTTGAAGCGGAACATTCTTCGGGCTCCAACTCAAGCGTTTTGCGAAGACCCTTTACGTGTTCTGCGCGGAATGCAATTCGTGTCGCGTTTTGGTTTTGAGATGGAACCGCGAACCGTTGAATTTTGCCGGAATATTCTTCCCGAATTTACAACGCTTTCCGCCGAACGTATTGGGGGAGAATGGAAAAAGTGGGCGATTAAAGGGCGATTTCCGGGTAAAGGTTTAGAGTTGCTTAAAACAACCGGCTGGGTTGAATGTTTCCCCGAACTTGCGGCGTTAGTTGGAGTTCCGCAAAATCCGGTTTATCACCCGGAAGGCGACGCATTTACACATACGGCTTTGACTTGTGATGCGGCGGCGAACATTGCAGCTGAACAAAATTTTGATGAGTCGAACCGAATAATTTTACTTTTTGCGGCACTTTGCCATGATTTCGGCAAACCGGCAACAACAATTCTCAATGATCGCGGCGTGTGGTCATCTCCGAATCACGCTTTTGAGGGGGTTGTACCGGCAACGCAATTTCTTGAACGAATGCGTGTGCCGAATCGGGTTGTGGAACATGTCCGGTGTTTGGTTCGGGAACATCTCGCCCACACGGTTATTCCGGCGGACGAAAAACCGGATTTCAGCAGTGTTCGGCGGCTTGCGAACCGTTTGGAGCCAACGAATATTCGGATGTGGTCTGCTTTATGCCGTGCGGATTCTTTGGGTTGCGGAACCGGTCAACCGCGGCATCGGATTGAAACATGGGAAGAAGTTGCGGAAAAACTCGAAATTCGTGATCGGAAACCAATTCCGATTTTACAAGGTCGTGATTTATTACCGCTTGGTATTCCGCCGGGGCCGGAAATGGGAAAACTGCTTCACGAAGCCTACGAATGTCAACTTGACGGCATCTTTTGCAATAACGACGAGGCGTTGAACTGGGTGAAAACACGCCTATTTTTTGATGGGATTTAGGAAACTGACGGGATAAAAAACAAATAAAATCCTGTCAATCCTGTTTATCCTGCCACAAAGATAGTTTTAGACAACGATTTTGGGAGTTCCTTTTGATGATGGCGTGTGAGAAGTCCGCAGATGACGCAGATTTTTGCAGATGCGGATTATTTGTAATTGTCTATTTTCATTTTTAATATTATTTACAACCAACCTTATTTTCGACCTGATTTTTCTAACAAAACAACCTTAGTAGCAAGAAAACCCTCAAACAATCAACCCTATTACCTTATTCTCTGTTTTTTAATAAGGTAATAAGGTTGTAATAATGTATGAAATGATGCTACTAAGGTTGTTTTGTTTGGAA
>JAITQV010000202.1 GCA_031288765.1 Planctomycetaceae bacterium | reverse complement strand
AATTACTCAACAAGGCGTAGTCATTAAAAAATAGGAAATAAGGTAATAAGGTTGTTTTTTGTGGGAAATTTTGGCTACTAAGGTTGTTTTGTTCGGAAATCAGGTTGAAAATAAGGTTTGTTTTACCTATTGGGGACGCACTTTTGGCTCATTGTCTTAAGACAACAGGTCATTGGTAATATTTATTCAGAGCCATTGTGTAAAACAAACCTGATTTTCAACCTGTTTTGTTTGAAAAAATCAGGCTGAAAATAAGGTTTGTCTCGCGCAATTGCTCAATAACAGACTGAATAGATACTAATTTTTAGAGAATCTCATTAGATAATATTAAATATTCTGTTTGCATTCTCAACTATTAAACTATTTCCTAGAAACCCTTTAACGCCCAAACAGAATATTAAGCGGAGAGGATTTTTGAACAACAGTTCGCTCTTTCGGAAACACAATACCGCTTTTTTGAAGCATTTCAAGATAGTCAATACTAATCGATAATACCTCTTCAAGATAATAATTCCGCTTAATTTTACCTTCGCTTTCCAGTAAATCTTCAAGTTCTTCCTTTTCGGTTTTCCCGGAATTAAGACGTTCCTGTTCTTCGAAGAATTTTGTTTCATTGAGGGTTGTTGTTTTTCGGGAACGGAGTTCCTTGACCACCGCAATTTCCTTTTGCCGCTTTTTGAACTCTTCATCATTCAAAACCCGTTCCGTTGACCGTTTCTGAAGTTCTTCATTGATTTGCGGTGTAACATAAGGCGTTTTAATTTGGAAATTCCTGGCTTGCGAAACTTTATTCAAAGTCAATGCGTTATCAAGGTCTGATTCGCAAATATCTTCGAGAACATCAGTGTACGACGGAATAATCACGTCCGCCGCTACACCTTCACGTTGCGGCGAAACCCCGCTCGGACGGTAAAATCCCTGAACCGTAATCCTAACGGCGCCCAAATCAACATTATTGTTGTTGAAGATATCTTCGCTCAAATCACGCATATGTTGTACGGTTCCCTTGCCGTGCGTCCGCGAATCCCCGACAATCAGACCACGTTTATAATCTTTAATCGCTCCGGCAAAAATTTCGCTGGCACTGGCGCTGAGTTTGCTCGCAACCACAACCAACGGTCCCGTCCAATCACAATTCGGATCGAAATCATCACGCTGCTGAGGCCGGCTGCTCGTTTCGTCTTTTGTCTGAACAACGTTCCCCGATTCGATAAAAAGTCCGGTCAAAGCAATCGCTTCCTGAAGCGAACCGCCGCCGTTCGATTTCAAATCAAGAACAACAAGATCGACATTTTCTTCTACAAATTCTTTGAGCAACTTTTTCACATCTGTTGTGGTACTTCGGGCATTGGGGTCGCCGCGCCGAAAAGCGTTCATATCAAGATAAAAATCGGGAAGCTCGATAACACCGATTTTGTAGGGAGTTCCGTCGGATTTTTGACCGGCTTCGAAAACTTCTCTCAATGCCGCCTGATCTTCGAGATTAACTTTATCCCGAACGATTTCAATAATTTTGGAAGCGGTTCCGTCCGCCGGAAGAAGTTCCAAACGAACAACCGTGCCTTTGGCACCGCGAATCAACTTGACAACATCGGACAGTTTCGAATCGACCACATCTTCGATTTTTCCGTCTTTTCCTTGCCCGACACCGGTGATTTTATCGTTTGCTTTCAAATTTCCCGATTTATCTGCGGGACTGTTTTTGACGAGTTTTTTGACAACCGTATAACCGTCTTCCAGAGTCAGAGTTGCTCCGATACCTTCGAGTGCTTTCCGCATTATATTGTTGAAATCTTCGAGGGTTTTCGGGGACAAGTAAGAGGTATGCGGGTCGAGTGCGCCGGAAATTGCGGAGAGGTACGCCTCCATAACATCATCATTAGCCGCTTTTTTAATATCATCAAGAATTTTGCCGTTGGCAATATGACTTTCGAGGAGCATACGTTTTCTAAAACTCAGATAACGCTTTTGCAACCGTTCGATTGGGTCACGTTGTTCTATTTTTTTAGGTTCTTTCCCTTCGGCGATTGCTTTTTGCCGTTCTTTTTCCTGATCATGTGCTTCGGATTTGAGGGCAAGAATATCGCTTTTGATACGTTTTCGCCAACGGTCGTATGCTTCTTCGGAGGTTTTGGGCCAATGTTGAAGTCCTTTTTCCGCAAGAACTTTTTCATCAAGCGTAAAATCTTTTGACTTATCGCGAACAATTTCCTCATCAAGCGTAAAATCTTGTGGGGTATCAAGGATTTTCAGGATCATATCAACCCGTTCTTTGATCCGGTCAAGATAGCAGTTATAGATTTCGAATGCCGGACTGATATTATTTTTTTTTGCCAGATCGCAGAGGGTATTTTCATATTCTGTCTTAAATTTATCGATATCGGACTGATAAAAATAAAGTTTAAGCGGGTCAAGCGATTTGATGTAAAGCCGCAGGGCTTCACGGGAGACGGCGGTGTCGAGTTTGCGGAGGGAGATGTGATTTTGTTCCAAGAGCCGGATGCAGTTTTGGGCAACGATTCGTTCGCGAATACCGGGAACCAACGGCAGAAGCTCATTGGAGTTGGCGGAAGTTGCCGCAACAGGTTCGCCGCCGGTATTGGGCGGAACAAGGGGTTGACCGGAAATTTCTCTTTGGCAAGCCGTAAGAAAAAGGAGCGAGGAAAATAATATACAAAAGATGGTTTGGCGAAAATAGTTGTAAGTCATGGAAAATTTGGTTTTGAAAAATTGAAAAACATTCTTGGAAAAACGGAATACATCCGTTTCCGACGTTAACGGGTTTTATTTTAACAAATTAACGGGGTTCATTGCAACAGGGAAATCGTAATTTCTCGGAAAATTTCCGTAAATCTCGGAAGAAAATCGTTTTCTCTTTTTGAAATATACTTCGTAATGTCAACAAATAAGGATTTTTTTGTAATATTTCAGCGGAATCTTTAAGAAAAAAAGAAAAAATTCCCTTGAAACAGTGTCTATAGTATATATTGTCCGGTAACAATCTGCAAGATCAACAAACCAATATTTTTTTAACGCGGAAAATGCGAATATTGCGCGGAATATTTGCAGGAAATTGTCAATAAAAGGTAGGCAATCGTTCGCCGAAAGGCTTTCACCTACGGTCGCCTACCTCTTGATTAGAAATCTTTAAGAAAAAATTCCGCTGAAATATCACAAAAATTGAAGTTTGAGATCGAAAGATATGAAACGGATTGGGCTGATTATAACACACAATCAAATGTTCCTTGTTCCTTTGGAATAACCGGCAGATAATCAATTGATGGTTTGTAAACCGTTTTCGTGAATAATTTTCCGGTCTTGTTCCGGTGAGATGCCGGTAGTTGTCAGGTAATTGCCGGTCATCAGAGCATCCGCACCCGCCCGAAATAACATGTGAGAATATTCCGCAAAAATTTTCGGACGCCCGCCGCAAATCCGAATAGCGGCATTCGGCAAAGTAAGACGAAATAAAACAATAATCCTCAACGCTTCTTCAAGATTAAGCGGTTCACGATTGGCAAACGGCGTCCCCGAAACAGCGTTATAAAAATTCAACGGAATGGAATCAACTTGCAGGGTTCGCAGTGTCAATGCTAATTGGAACCGATCATTCCATGTTTCTCCAAGCCCGAACAAACCGCCGCTGCAAACCTTCCAGTCAAGCCCTTTGGCACGTTCCAATGTCGCAAACCGGTCACGCCAATGTTGTGTCGTACAAATCTGCGGATAAAACTGTTCGGATGTTTCCAGATTGTGATGATACCGCCTAAATCCGGCTTTTTTCAGCCGTGCAAGCGAATCGGAATCCAATTGACCGAGTGATGCACAACAAAGTGAACCCGCCAAACCTGCCGGAGAATTACTAAGAACTTGTTCCGCCGATTCGATAATCGTATTAAGTTCCTCCTTTGTTGGTCCGCAACCGCTGGCAACCCAACCAACACGGAAAATCCCTTGTTTCCACAATGTTCGTGTTGCCTCGCCCAACTCTTCCGTACTGCGAAGCGGATAGATTGGCGTTTGAGTCGAATAATGTACACTTTGCGCACAAAAACGGCAATTCATCGCGCAACGACCGCTTTTAATATTAACAATGGCACAAAGATCAATTTTATTGCCGAATGTTGCCGTGCGAACCCGTTCGGATTCGTGCAACAATTCTTCCAACGGAGCATGTTCGATATCGGTTAGTGTAAATTGCATGGGAAATTAAAACGGGAATTGTCCTCATCGATTTTTAATAATACACGGCAAGATTCATTTTCCGCCGTGTTTGAGATATTCTAGCCAAAATATCATTCCGATCAATATAAGTCCGCAGATTACGCAGATTTTTAGTTACGTAGATTTTTAGTGTTGTCAAAACGGCTTGTTGACAGGGCAACTCGCCGACTGTAAAATCCCTGAATAATGGTTTGATGGGTTGTTGAATCGTACAAAAAGACCGAAAAATATTACAAATATATTTCAGTACACGTTAATAATACAATGGAATTTTCGAAACTTGCACAATCTGTTTTGGAACTGGATCGTTTGCTTGATCAATTACGGATATTGGCGGAGTCGTGCGGAGTTCCGTCACCCGAACATGAGAATTGGTATGCCCTGCTCAAACGGAAACTGATTCCGCAACTTTCCGAAAAAGAATTTTTGATTGTTGCCGTAACAGGCGGTACGAATACGGGAAAATCGCTTATTTTTAATCATCTTGTCGGCGAATCGTTTAGTGCGGTTGATCGCCGTGCTTCGGGAACCAAACATCCGGTTTGTCTGGTTCCTAAAACGGCAGGCACAACATCATTCGAACCCATTCTTGCCCGTCATTTTGAATTATTCCGGCTTGTTTCCTGGTCGAATGCGGAACAGCCTTTGTCGGTTACGGAAACGCATCATCTTTTTTGGCGTGAAGGTCAAAATGTTCCCGACCGGTTGTTGTTACTGGACACGCCGGATGTTGACTCCGACCATGAAATCAATTGGGAACGCGCCAGAGCCGTGCGGCACGCCGCGGATGTTTTGATTGCCGTTTTAACAGAACAAAAATACAATGATGCCGCCGTAAGAAAATTTTTCCGCGAAGCCGCTGAAGCCGATAAACCGATGATAGTGTTGTTCAACATGTTTGATTTGAACAGCGATGCTCAACATCTTCCGCGTTGGCTGGAACAATTTTGCGAAGAAACCGGAACAAAACCTCTTACAGTTCTTGTTGCGCCTTACAACAAAGAACAAGCCGAACGGTTGGAATTACCGTTTTACGAATTGCAGAAAGACGGAACTTTCAGCGAACCCGTCAATCTGGAAAAAACGTTAACGGAATTGCATTTCGATGCCATTAAATCACAAACATTGCTCGGAGCGTTAAAAATATTAAATGATCCGTCAACGGGAGTCCGGTCTTATCTTGATACGGTACAAAAATCGTCGGAACGCTTTGCCGAAGCATTGAATATACTGGAAAATGCGAGCGAAACGGAGGTGAAGTGGCCCGGGTTGCCGGCGGCGGTGCTTGCTGAAGAGATTCGGATTTGGTGGAATTCGGGCAGACCCGGCTGGTCGCAGAATATCAATTATGCTTACCGTGCTGTCGGTAACAAAATCTTGCAGCCGGTTCGTAAAGTTATGGGTCATATTTCGTCGTATTATTTTGGTGCGAAACATTATTCGCTTGACCCGTTGGCGGAGTTTTACAATGAGGAACATCAAGCGGTGATTGAATTTATCAGCCGGATTATTGAGCGGCTTGAAAGAATTTCGGAAACGGATAACCCTGTGTTACGGCGGGAGATTTTGGAATTAATTGGCGGCGAACATCGGGCGGCGTTGTTTGATCGTGCTCATACGGTGCTTGCTTCCTTAGAGCCGGTTGACGACGAATTTCGTACAACACTCCATAATCATTTAACGGAATGGTCGCAAAAGAATCCGAAAATTGTTGGTTGGATTCGTTCGCTGGACTATATTGCAACAGTGGCAAGACCGGTGATTACGTTAACATTTGCGGTAAGCGGTTTTGCATTGGGGGCGCAAGTGGTGGGTCAGATGATTGGCGAGATGGCGATTGCCGGGGGTGTTACAGCCGGCGGCGAGGCGATTCTTCATGCCGGTTCCGAAAGCGCGCAACGGAATATCGCACAATTGTTTCGAAAAATTCAGGAAGATTATGTTTTTTCCCGTTCGAAGCGTTTTTATGCGGAGTTTCACAAGGAGCTTTGGCGTGATGTGCTTGATCGTTTCCGAACCGGAGCCGGAGTTGTTGAATCGGAAATTTTCCGGCAATGCCGGAATTGGACGGTTTCCGAATCTATTTTGTAAACTGCCGGATTCCGGCGGGCAATGGTTTTTCCGCAGGGTGAGATGTGCTATACTTTGAACGGTAAGAAATTACCTCTTTTTTTAATAGAAACATCTAAAAAAATTAGTTTTG
>JAITQV010000166.1 GCA_031288765.1 Planctomycetaceae bacterium | reverse complement strand
TTTTTGCAAATCGTGTATTGAGCCATGTCCGCAAACACAACACGATCTCCGACTTTGAGCGGCTTCTTGAACAAATATTCGCCGATAATATCGCCGGATAAACAGGTTTTGCTGCCGATAATATATTTGTAACGTCCTTCCTCCAACGGCATATCCGTATCGGTGGATTCCAGAACACGGCGTGCCTTGAGAATTTCCGGCGTGTACGGCATCTCCAGAACATCCGGCATGTGTGCCGACGCCGATGTGTCCAATATCGCAACATCAATACTGGTCGGATTTTCAATCACATCCAAAACCGACGCCACCAAATAACCGGTGTTCAATATGTGAGATTCGCCGGGTTCAAGAAAAATATCAATATCATATTTGTTCTTAAAATCGTTGATAATATCACACAAACCGTCAATATCGTAACCTTTCCGGGTAATATGATGTCCGCCGCCGAAATTGATCCATTTGATTTTTTTGAGGAATTTATCGAAACGTTCTTCGACGAGTTCGAGAGTTCGGAACAAAACATCGGAACCTTGTTGGCACATGGTATGAAAGTGTAAACCGTCAATTCCGCGAAGCGAAACTTCCTGTAACACTTCGGCACGCATTCCGAAACGTGAACGGTTGGTACAAGGATTGTACATTTCCATCTGGACTTCGGAATATTCCGGGTTGATTCGGAAACCGCAATGGATTTTCCGTTCGGTTCGTTTGAGAAGATGCCGGAACCGTTCAAACTGATTTGCGGAATTGAAAACAAGATAGTCTATCAACGGCAACACGGCTTCGAGTTCCGCTTCCGAATACGCCGGCGAATACATTTGAATAATTTTACCAAATTCCTCTTTACCAAGAAAAACTTCATTGATGCTGCTCGCCGCAACTCCGGCAAGATACGGAGCCATATCTTTGAAAATGCTCCATGTGGAAAACGCTTTCATCGCCAACAGGATTTTGCAGCCGGTTCGTTTTTGTACATCGGCGTGAATTTCCATGTTACGGCGAATTGCCGCCCGATCAATAATATAATACGGAGTCGTAAGTTCGACAGAAGCGTAATCAAAAGTCTGTTCCATGTAAAGATTAAAATGTTAGAGTGTCGGAGTTATTTAGAATACCGGATTTGTTTGGAATATCAGAGTTGCTTCAACATGACCGCCGTGAAAAGATAATTTAATGAAAAACAATTTATTTTCGGCGTAATTCTACACCAAGTGCCAACTCTTGCAAGTGCCCTAATAAATTTCGGCTAAATATTTTGGAGAATTATCCATGAATATCTTTCCAAAAATACGAAACAAATAAATTAACCAAACAGACGAAACTCTTTTTGTTTCAACACTGCTCGTTTCAACTCTGTTCGTTTGTTTCATTTTTTTCGGACGGTTTGTATTCCCAAAAAATAAACTTACAAACAACTAAAATTGTTTTGATTCCATTTCAATAATTTCGTATTCGGATTTGATAACTTCCTTGCGTAAGGCTTCGGAAGCGGTAATTGTTTCCAAATGGAGCGTATCACGAATCCAAACAACACGAAAATTTTCCGGTTTGGGTTGCCCCAATGTTTGCCATGCGGCGTTGATGATTTCCGCTTCCGTTTGATAATCAAGCGGAACCATGGCAGCGGAAACATGATTGGCGGTAATAGCGTTCAGCCGCGTTTTCCGCCAATCAATTTCCCGAAGCACGGAACTCAAACAAAATTCCGCCATACCAATTCCATTCGCATTTCCGGCAGTTTCCGGCGTCAATCCAAGAACCGCTATACAATGAATAACCGGTTTTTCGCCGCGTACCGCTTTATGGTCGTCGAATTTACGTCCGACAATATTCGAATCAAAACCCGTACCGCTAATGTTTTTACCGATTTGTTCAATTAAAAGAAGATCAATTTCTTGAAACGGTAACCGCGGCATTAACGTTTTTGCAAGAAGGAGAAGTTTTTCTTCGCCTGCAAGAAGTTCTGATGCGTGAAGTGCTTTAAGCAATGCGGTTTGCCCTTCGCCGTTTTCGACAATTCCAAGCCCGCCGAGTAAAGAAATTTTTTGCATCAAAAAATCCGCAACACGCCGAATCACCGCCGAAAACCGGTCATCGGAAATCGCACGATGATAAATACCGGCTCCGCAAGCATTGCCAAGACCAATCATCAACATTTTGAGCAAACCGCTTTCAATTGTACCGGAAAATCTTGTATGCGATTTAATCCGGTTAACGAGAAAAACATGATCCGCTTCGGAAGCGGTTCGATCAAAGTGTACGGGAATACAATCAGAAGATGCCGTGCCATGAGAATCAACCCGAACAGAGGAGTCAATCCGAAGTTCACCGAGAACAATTGTTTCCATCGAAGATCGGATCGGACAACCAACTACGGATTCTGTTAAACCGTAACCGTAAAGGAGTTGTCGTTGTGATTCTGCCGTGCCGCCGGCGTGAGAACCCATTGCGGGAACAATAAACGGTTCAAGACCGGATTCGCGGAAATGATCAACAACCCCGCACATAATCGGCACAATATTACTGATTCCGCGGCTGCTTGCTGTTACGGCAACCGTTTGACCTTTTCGAACCGAAAACCGAAGCTTCCGCATTTCCAACCGTGTTTCCGTGTAAGGATCGGTTATTGCCCGTTTGTCCAAATGTTGATGAAAGCGAAAAGTATTGAGTTTCATTATAACCGTTCACAAATATTGTAGTCGAAAAATAGTAACTGTTCAGCGGAATATCGCTTAAATTATAACCAATACGACCGTGTATTTAAAGAACTTGGAACCAGCGAATTATTACAAGTATTCCGCTGAAATATTGCGATTTCCATAGGAAATCCGTATCAATAGAAAACATTGAAACAAATCAATAAATCTCCGTAAGAGATTCATCTAAATAAAAGCAAAAATAAAACGCGAAAATTACACGAAAAGACACGAAAATTATTTTTTAGGGGGAATTTTTTTTGACGTGAGGATTTTGCGATTGACAGGTTTTGGTTTATTGGTATAATTTCATTCATACTTAATTTTCCATTTTTTAATGTCAACATTTAGGAGACTAAATTATATTTTAAAAAATAAGTAGCCCGAACAAAAATTCGGGTGAAAAAAATAATCGAGTACGTCAACAATGCTAAAGTCGCTTCGGCGCATGTAATTGTCTACATAGCGACCGGATTTTCCGGGTAGAAAATTACTTGACATTTCAGAGTTGCGTGGCTCCCGTTGAGGGAGCGCCGCGTGAGATGTCATAGGTATAATTCAGTATTACATTTTAACACATGTAATACAACCACTTTCGCTGGTGGGAATAAACCTATCTTTAGCAACGTGTCGCTCCTGGTAAAGAGTGACATTTCTGTTGCCGTTTCTCGGCTAATGTTTGTTTCCCAATTTTAGCAACAACAGATTACACGTTATGTAATCTGTAAATATTTACCCCCTTTACTAGGAGTAATTACAATGAAAGTACGTTTATTCAAAGGATTCACATTGGTTGAATTACTTGTGGTGATTGCGATTATCGGAGTGTTAATCGCATTACTGTTACCCGCCGT
>JAITQV010000123.1 GCA_031288765.1 Planctomycetaceae bacterium | reverse complement strand
TTTTTCAATAAACATAACAAAAGGAGCTTTCCGTGAACAATGATTTTACTTATGATCGGATTAACGATTACGCCGCCGTTAAAATCAGTTTGGCAAAACCGAATGATATTCGGGGTTGGTCTTACGGCGAGGTGAAAAAACCGGAAACTATCAATTACCGGACTTATCGTCCCGAACGCGATGGTTTGTTTTGTGAGAAAATTTTCGGTCCCGAAAAAGACTGGGAATGTGCTTGCGGAAAATATCGCGGTATGAAATACAAAGGGATGACTTGTGATCGTTGCGGTGTGAAAATTACACATTCACGTGTTCGCCGTAAACGGATGGGGCATGTCGATCTTGCTGCGCCGGTTGTACATATCTGGTTTTTCAAAGCCGCTTCGAGCAGGTTAGCCACGCTTCTTTCCATGAAAGCAAGCAGTTTGGAGAAAGTGATTTATTTTCAGGATTACGTAGTTATTGATCCGGGAAATACCCAAACAAAACTCTACGAGCTCCTCAATGAAGAAGAATACCGGAAAGCCCGTGAAGAAGATACTTCCGGTAAATTTCAAGCCGAAATGGGAGCAGAAGCGATTCGGAAACTTTTGCAGCAACTCGATCTTGTAACGTTATCCGAAGAACTCCGTATCGAACTTAGTGAAACAAAATCAAAACAGCGGAAAAAAGACCTTATCAACCGGCTGAAACTTGTTGAATCGCTTCGGGACAGCGATAATAAACCGGAATGGATGGTGCTTGATGCAATTCCCGTCATTCCGCCGGACTTGCGACCGCTTGTTTTGCTGGAATCGGGAACTTTTGCAACCAGCGACCTAAACGATTTATACCGCCGAATCATCAACCGGAATACTCGTCTCAAAAAACTCGTTGACCTGAACGCCCCCGATGTAATTATTCGCAACGAAAAACGAATGCTCCAGCAATCTGTGGACGCATTGTTTGATAATGGTCGTTGCAAGCGTCCCGTTTTAGGATCGAGTAATCGTCCGCTTAAATCGTTGACGGACATGATTAAGGGAAAACAAGGTCGGTTCCGCGAAAACCTGCTCGGTAAACGGGTTGATTATTCAGCGCGAAGTGTTATTGTTGTCGGACCGCATCTTCGGCTTCATCAATGCGGTTTGCCTAAAAAAATTGCGTTGGAACTTTTTCAGCCGTTCATTATTCGTCGGCTCAAGGAACTTCAACATGCCGATACGATTAAAAGTGCAAAAAAGATGTTGGAACGAAAAGACGAGGAAGTTTGGGATATTCTTGAAGAGGTTATTCAAAATCATCCGATCTTGTTGAACCGTGCTCCGACGCTTCACCGAATGGGGATTCAGGCTTTTGAACCAACACTTGTTGAAGGAAACGCGATTAAATTGCATCCATTGGTTTGCCGCGGATTCAATGCCGACTTTGACGGCGATCAAATGGCGGTTCATCTTCCGTTGTCGCTCGAAGCTCAGGTCGAAGCCCACACCTTGATGCTTTCGACCAATAATATTTTTAGTCCGGCAAACGGTTCACCGATTATTTCGCCGTCGCAGGATGTGGTGATGGGTTGTTACTATATTACCATGTCGCGTCCGAAAATGAATGGCGAAGGTATGATTTTTTCAAGCCGTGAGGAAGTTCTTTTGGCTTATGCGCATAAAGTCGTTGATTTGCATGCCGTAATTAAAGTACGGATGCCGAAAGGACGTTGGCTTAAAACCGACCGGACAATTCGTGAAGGCAAGATTTTTGAAACAACACCGGGACGTATTATTTTTAACGATATTCTTCCTGAGGGAATGCCTTTTTACAATGAACCGCTTAAATCAGCCGGTTTGCAAACAGTTATTAGCGATTGCCATGAATATATTGGGCGCCGCGGAACGATTGATTTACTTGACAATTTGATGCGGCTTGGTTTTGAGGAAAGTACCAAAAGCGGATTATCGTTCGCAACCGACGATCTGATTACACCAAAGGAAAAAATCAAAATTATCGAAGACGCGGAAAAGAAAATCGCCAAACTTCATCAGCATTATGAGCGCGGTATTATCGCCGATGCCGAACGTTATAATCAGGTGTTGGACATTTGGACTCACGCCCGTGAAGAGATTACCGCTCAGATGATGAAAGAACTTGAAAATGATACGCGGCATGAACGGGGATGGAATTGGTACGTTAATCCGATTCATCTTATGGCAACTTCCGGCGCAAGAGGCGGTACCGAACAAATCCGCCAGTTGGCTGGTATGCGCGGTTTAATGGCAAAACCAAACGGCAAAATTATTGAAACGCCGATTAAAGCGAATTTCCGTGAAGGATTAACTGTACTGGAATATTTCAGTTCAACGCACGGAGCCAGAAAAGGATTGGCGGACACGGCACTCAAAACGGCGGACTCCGGTTATTTGACACGAAAATTAGCGGATGTTGCTCAGAATGTGGTGATTACGAGGGATGATTGCGGAACAACTCAGGGTATTACCAAAGGAGTGATTTATCGTGGCGAAAAAGTCGAAGTCAGTTTAGCCGATTCTATTCGGGGACGTGTTTCCCGTGCCAATATCGTTAATCCGATTACGGATGAGGAAATTGTTAAGGAAAATGGTCTGATTACTTCGGAAATCGCACGAAAAATCGAAGAACTCGGCTTGGAAAAAATTCAGATTCGCAGTCCAATGACCTGTGAAGCGGAACTCGGCGTTTGTACCAAATGTTACGGAATGGATTTGTCAACATCCCGTTTGGTCGAAGAAGGATTGGCGGTCGGAATTATCGCAGCGCAAAGTATCGGTGAACCGGGAACGCAACTTACCATGCGAACATTTCATATCGGCGGTGTTGCTGCCAGCGGTGTGGAAGAAAGTGAAATTAAATCAAAATATCCCGGAATCGTTAAATTTGTTCAACTGGAAGTGATCAAAAACCAAGACGGTCAGCGAACTTCGCTTTCCCGTAACGGGGCGGTTGCGATTCTTGATCCTAAAGGGCGTGAACGTGAAAAGTACAATATTCCTATTGGCGCAACAATTTATGTTGATGAAAATGAGAAAATTGAACCGGGTCAGAGTATTTGCAGTTGGGATCAACATAGTGTTCCGATTTTGGCGAAAGTTGCCGGTTATGTTCATTATGAAGACCTCATCGAAGGTGAAACGATTCGTTATGAGCAAGACCCGCATACCGGCGCACAAATTCGTACCGTTTTGGAATCCAAAGGAGATCGGCATCCTCAAATTGATTTGAAAAACAAAACCGGAACAGAAACTCTCGACTTCTATTATCTGCCCGGTAAAACATTGATTAATGTTGAGAATGGTGAAAGGGTACTTCAGGGGCAACTGATTGCCAAGACTCCCCGTGCCGGTCGTAAAACGGAAGATATTACGAGCGGTTTGCCGCGTGTTACTGAAATTTTTGAAGCACGGAAACCCAAAGACCCTGCTGTGATTGCGGAAATTGACGGTATTGTTGAACTCGGAGAAAAACGTCACGGAAAACGAACCATTATTATTAAAAATGAGGAAACCGAAGCCGCTCGTGTTCACGATATTTCGCACGGAAAACACATGAGAGTTCACGCCGGCGATTATGTGAAAGCGGGTGATGCCATTACAGATGGTCCTCTTGTGCCGCATGACATTCTTCGTATTTCCGGTGAAGAAGAAGTTCAGGAATATCTTGTCCGTGAAATTCAGAACGTTTATCGAAGTCAACGGGTTAAAATCAACGATAAACACATAGAAGTTATCGTTTCGCAAATGCTTCGTAAGGTTCGTGTTGAATCGGCGGGTGATACGAAATTGCTTGAAGGTGTTCAGATTGATAAATTTCTGTTCAAAAAAGCGAACAAGGAAATTGCCGGATGTGTCAAGATCAAAGCATCCGGTGATACTCAACTGGATATCGGAACGATTATTCAGAAGGATGTGTTCGAACAGATTAATGCAGAAGTAGTTGCTGAAGGCGGTAAACCTGCGGAGGCTAAGAAAACGGAACTCGCGCAAGCATCAACGCAACTTCTTGGAATTACTAAGGCGGCGGTTCAGAGTTCCAGTTTTATTTCGGCGGCAAGTTTTCAGGAAACGACGAAAGTTTTAACCGAAGCGGCATTGGCGAGTAAAACGGACAATCTGATTGGTCTTAAGGAAAATGTTATTCTTGGACATCTTGTTCCGGCGGGAACCGGATTTCGGACTTATCAGAATGCGGAATGGCGTTTACGTGACGGAATTGAGGAAATGGCAAAACAGCAGCCTGCTTCTGAAACAAAATTCGCCTTACTGGAAGACATTCCTGATCGTTCACCAACAGATGAATCGGGAGCAATCGACTTTAATACGCCGTTCATCAACGATATTTCAGCCGATTACGATGACAATGATGCATTTGATGACGACATTACAGGTTACGAAAACGATTAAAAATTCCGTAATGATTCGTTATCCGTTTGTGGTTTAACAAATTTTTTAGAACCATTTATGTGAATGAACCAAGAGTCGTTAACCATTGGCTAAAAGGGCGTGTTGTCGATAAATAATCTTTCCATGAAAGATTATTTATCGACAATGTGATCCAATTATAGTAAATGGACGTGAATAATGAACCAATTTTAAACCGAACTCCTGAACAATTACAATTTTTTTAAATTATGGGTTAGTAATCTTTAAAGAAAGGCAATAACCATGTCAAATATTGATAGAGTTACAAAAAATAATAATGAACTTGTTCCGGCACTTGAAACTGTGGAATCCCAATTAGTCCATTTGTTAAAAACAAATTCATTACCACACGATAATATTTTTGTCAACTTAGAAGAACGCGCTACAGTATTTGCAGTAATTCCTAATATCATTCAAAAACTGTTAAGACAATCACCTATGATTGTGTCAGAATCAGTTTATCTTTCAAAGATGCTTGCAGCATGTGCATCTGGTCTGTTTGATGCAGCATTGAATTATCTATGGGATGAAACAGTAATTCAACTTCGCAAAAGAGTTTCCCAATATGATCTTGAATTTTTTTACGATAGTACAATTGGAGGAGATAAAAGAGATCGATTTAAAACAGAGGATGACCTTCAAAACCTTCCAGATAGTGACCTTATTCGTGGGGCAAAAGAAATTGAACTCATACCTGAAATCGGTTATTATCACTTGGAATATATTAATCGAATGAGAAATTGGGTTAGTGCTGCACATCCAAACCAAAACGAGATCACAGGTTTGCAAATACTGGAATGGTTCGAAAGATGCTATAAAGAAGTTTTGTCTTTACCTATACCAAATGTATCTGTAAATATTAAACAATTTTTGAACAGTGTAAAAAAAACGCCACTTTCAAACAGTTCATCACAAGAGTATTTGTATAACTCTCTTTCAAGTAGACAGTTTGATAGAATTACTTTGGCGTTATTTGGAATTTATACGCGAGAGGAAACTGAAGATTTTGTTAGAAATAACATTAGAATATTCTGGAAGACGTTCTGGAGTAAATCTGCTGATACAATTAAGAAAGATTTAGGGTTAAAGCTAGCGCATATTTTAGTGTTAATCAACATGAACAACAAAAAAGATTCGCTAGAGAATTATTGGATATTGTTGATGGTCAAAAATATATTCCAGACGAAATAAGGGCTACAGAGATCGATCGTGTTATTGAAAATCTTCTGCAAGCTCATAATGGTATGAATAATTTTTATAATGAACCAGGTTTTTTACGAGAACTTTGCAATATAATTGGCGATCCCCCAAAAATACCTGAATTTGTGCGAGAAAAATATATTTATTGTATATTGAATGTATTTTTGACAAATAGGAATGGAAAATGTTGGGCTGCTGACCCTATTTATCTTGAACTGATAGAATGTTTTAATGTTGACGAAGCTAATTACGCATTACAATTATTGGTGAATGCAAATGAATTTGGTGCAAAATATCAATTTTCTGTATGTATTGAACAATTTTTTCGTGGAATTAATGCTTTGCGTAATAAAATTACTAATCCCACAGTGCGAGAGTTACTTCAATTTATCGATGAATATAAATCTGGTATTCCAAATCTTGTGAGATCTTCTGATTTGAAAAGAATCCTTGCAAGGATTAACAACTAATATAAATGAATCTCCCAATATGATGAAACATTCGAAAATCAAGAAGCAATTCAAATGTCAACTCAAAACTTTTGCCGATACGCTGGGCGATTATGTTTCCACAGAAGATCACCAATGGACGGTTAAAGGTTTTATTGATGTATTTCAGAATATTTATACGATTTCAGCAGATACGAAAATTGTTTCTAAAATTCTGGAAATTCATCTTTTTCCGAAATTACTAGATTTTGCGGAATCGAACGGATATTATATTGTTTTGGCAGATCACCAAAATTATTATCCTGATGTTTCTTTTGTATTAATCAAAAATGAATCTATTAAATTTGCTGTTGATCTGAAAACAACTTATCGATTACCGAAGTACCCTGAATTTTGCAACGGTTTTACGCTTGGCTCGCATGGAAATTATTTCAAAGAACGTGATAAACGGAAAAATATTCAGTTTCCGTATAACGAATATGTTGGTCATTTTTGTTTAGGAACAATTTATTCACGTGCTGATTCATCTGAAATTGAAGAAACAAAAAATTTCAAAATCACAGAATTGAAATCCATTGTGTCTGTAATTAAAGAGATTCAATTTTTCGCCTGTGAAAAATGGGAAATCGCTGGCGATTCTCAAGGAAGCGGTAATACTGCTAATATTGGTAGTATCGTTTACATCCGCGATATATTGAAAGGTTATGGAGCGTTTAAGAATCTTGGCGAATTTTGGTTTGACGATTATTGGATGAATTATGGCGAAATCACAATTACCAAACAAGGAAAACAAAAGAAAATCACAAAGCTTTGTGACTTTCTGGAATACAGAGGTATCGATCCGAGTCTTGCCAATCCGATCAATCGTTCAAAAATGAAAGGGGATTCCAATGACTAAAATACTTGTTCCACCGATTAAGTGTCAAGGAATTAAAACAAAACTTGTACCGTTGATCTTAGCTAATGCTGGTGAAATTTCAAATGGAAAATGGATTGAACCATTTATGGGTTCTTGTGTTGTCGGATTGAACACGCGTTGTAAGCGTGTTTTGTTTGCCGATCAAAATCCGCATTTGGTCAATTTTTATTCGGCGTTGCGCTCTCGCATTATTACGCCGGAAATAGCGAAACGATTTTTGGTAAAAGAAGGTTCGCAACTTGAAAAACAAGGAGAACAATATTATTATAATATTCGCGCGCGGTTTAATGAAACAGGCGATCCGTTGGATTTTCTTTTTCTGTCGCGGGCTTGTTTTAACGGTTTAATCCGTTTCAACAGCAAAGGAAAATTCAACGTTCCATTTTGCCGAAAACCGGAACGTTTTGCGAAAGGGTACATTACAAAAATTGTTAATCAGATTGCTCAATTTCAAGAGGCAACCCTATATTTTCAATGGGATTTTGCGTGTAGCGACTTTGAAAAAACGGTTTCGCAGGCAACCGCTGACGATATGATTTATTGCGATCCGCCTTATTTGGGGCGGCATGTTGATTACTTTGATTCGTGGTCGGAAGAGGACGAAAATCGTTTGTTTCGCGTTTTGTCAAACACCAAAGCCAAATTTATCCTTTCCACATGGCACAGCAACCAATACCGCGAAAACAAAACGTTGAAAACCTTGTGGAGTTCTTTTCATGTTGTTACCAAAGAACATTTTTACCATGTCGGAGCCAGAGAAAGTAATCGCTCGGCAATGCTTGAGGCACTCGTAATGAATTTTGTTTCTCGTCCAATATCAGCGAATAAACCAAAAATCGTACAAACGCCGTTATTTGATTGAAGTTGATCCCTTGCCAGTAATATTAATATTCTATGAAGTATTAAAAGCAGCGAAACGACATTGTACAGATTACAGGATAAAAAAAGATTAATGTCAATTCCTAATACACAGACATATTTTTATCGAGTTTTGTCAAACGAAAAAAACGCCACTGATGAAATCGGTGTTTCTGATGCAATGTTACGTAATTGACGGCGACTTGGCGTGTCGGAAAAAGAACACAGTAGAAAATTGCGTTCCAGAGTCAACAAATGCCAATTGCAACGAAAATTTAAGCCGGAAGAATATTCCAACGATAAAATGACGTGTCGCGAAATTGATCAATATGTTGATTACGTTTCAAAAAAAAAAAATTACATTGATCTTTCAATGGCGTTGTATCTTGCCGCATTGAATATCGCCGAACTCAAAAAAATGAATTGGTAATATTAACAGAGGTAATATTAGCTGTACTTTCCAAAAAATTGGACGAAAAAATATCCGTATTTTCAAGATTTTTTGATATATTTTAATAAAATATAATTTTGAGAAAACAAGTCTAAATTTCAAACGAGTGGACAAATCGAAAATAGAAATCAACAAAATCAAATAAATTACAAAAATCATAATTGAAATTAAGGAGGATTTTATGGAAATAAAAAAAACAACGTTTGAAGATTTGCCCAAAATATTGAAACTGCAAAAAACGGCTTATTTGAGCGAGGCAAAATTATTGAATGACTATTCAATTCCGCCATTGACGCAAACATTGGAAGAATTGGAAAAAGAATTTTCTCAAAATATTATTTTGAAACAGGAAGATGAAAAAAACGGCGAACTTATCAGCTCTGTCCGTTACCGCGAAGAAAATAATCGTGTCTATATCGGTAAACTTATGGTGCATCCCGATTATCAAAATAGAGGAATTGCCACAAATTTATTGGCAACAGTAGAAACCTTTTTAAAAATACGGCATTAGAATTATTCACGAGCAGTAAAAGTGAAAAAAATATACGCCTGTATCAAAAAATCAAATATAAAGAATTCAAACGGTAAAAAGTAATAGAAAATTATGAATTTATTTTATGGAAAAAAGAATATACGGTTCGTAATATAAATCTTGTAGTTCGAAAACATAACAGCCTGTTTGCCGATAATTAAGCAGGCAACGAAATGAAATTTAACGTGTAAACAACTTAAAATGGCTTGGATTTTGCTAATAATTGGAGGCATTTGTGAAGTAGGATTTACTACTTGTTTGCAAGCGTCTGATAATCTTACAAATTGGAGTAAGAATTTTTATTGGGTGATAGGTTTTTTTTTGTGTTTATTTTTAAGCATGTA
>JAITQV010000080.1 GCA_031288765.1 Planctomycetaceae bacterium | reverse complement strand
AGCGCAACCGCCGGATCACGCCCCTAAAAAATAGAAGCCCCACACGGGGCGAGATTATCAGCCAACACAATTATAATCTCGCCCTTGCAGGGCTTTGTGGTGTTGTGGGTTGCGGATCCGTAGGTTGCGCTTCGCTCCACCTACGGTTATACACATCTCGTCCCTTGCGGGACTTTAAGACAACCATTCGCCGATCTTATGATTAGCAATTCCAAAGGTAGGCAATCGTTCGCCGAACGATTGCGTCGGCGTTAGCCGGTTTGTCCTACGCCCTGAAAGGGCGACAGAATCTAGCCCGCCGCAACGCGGCGGGTTAAGATGCCCATAAACAACTTCGCCCTGAAAGGGCGACATATTAGTTGATAGTTTATAGTTAATAGTGGATAGTGAATAGTTCGCAAGCGGATTTCCTGCCGCAACAACAATGATTCCGCTTGCGAAGGTTTTAGTCCCGCAAGGGACGAGATGTACATAACCGTAGGTGGAGCAAAGCGCAACCTACGGAAGTTTACCAGCAAAAGGTAGGCGATGTTTCGCCGAAGGGTTTTCACCCAATGGTTGCGTCGGTGTTAGCCGACAATGAATTTGTACAAGGTTGGTTGTTTCAATTGCCTATCGGCAAGCAACCCTTCGGCGAAGGGTTGCCTACCTTTTGTCTTTCGGACTTAGAACAAAAAAATGAAGTAATAAGGTTGGTTTTGGGAAAATTATTTGCTACTAAGATTATTTTGTTCGGGAATAAGGTTGAAAATAAAGTTTTGTGGAAACTTTCCACTGAATAGATACACCGTAAAAAATATTGCGGATCGTTTTCAAAAAAGATGCAGATCATTTTCAAAAAAGATGCGGATCGTTTTTTAAAACTTTCGTAAGTATCATTTTTCATAGTTTTCAACCCTGAAAGAAAGGTAGGCGATTGTAGGTGAAAGCCGTAAGTGGAAAACCTTTCGCCGAAAAGTTATCAAACCTACAATCACCTACCGGAAACACATAAAATTGCCGAAGTATTACCGGAATTTTCAAAAGAACCGCAACATAACACTTGCGGTTCTTTTCAATTTTGTATATCATACATTCACATTTTTTACAAAAAATGAGACACTTTATTTGTTGCCCACAATACTTAAACTATCATTAACGATAACTATCAAATGGATCATTTGTTTTCCGAAGTAGGAATTACGTTTGACGATGTACTT
Source organism: Planctomycetaceae bacterium (assembly GCA_031288765.1). Taxonomy (GTDB): domain Bacteria; phylum Planctomycetota; class Planctomycetia; order Pirellulales; family Thermoguttaceae; genus WRKP01. The sequence goes on along the minus strand of JAITQV010000080.1, from coordinate 3,111 downwards.
CTTGAACCGCAGTATTCCGATTTCGTTCCGTCCGAAGTCGATGTTAGTACGCAGGTTACACGCCGAATTCGATTGACGATTCCGCTCATGAGCTCGCCGATGGACACTGTTACAAAGTCCAAAATGGCAATTGCGTTGGCGCAGGAAGGCGGGATTGGTATTATCCACAAAAATCTCTCTATCGACGATCAAGCCGAAGAAGTCGCAAAAGTTAAACGAAGCGCTAATGGAATTATTCGCCATCCGGCAACCTTGCCCCCAACCGCCACCGTCGATGCCGCACAAACAATTATGGATCAACAAAACGTTTCGGGAGTTCCGATAGTTCGGGAAGATGGGAGACTTTGCGGAATTTTGACACGGCGCGATTTGCGATTTCTCGAAAATCATGATATAAAAATTTCCGAAGTTATGACCGCCGAAAACCTTGTTACCGCAACAGGTAACGTTACCCTCGATCAGGCGGAAAAAATTTTAATGGAAAAAAAAGTAGAGAAATTACTTCTGGTTGACGATTCATACAGATTGACAGGTCTTATTACAATCAAAGACATTGACAAGATGCGGTGTTTTCCGCGAGCCTGTAAAGATGAACAAGGTCGGTTACGGGTTGGCGCTGCGGTTGGTGTTTTGGATGAAGAGCGGGTCGAACGGTTGGTAAAACAAGATGTTGATTTGCTTGTTGTGGACAGTGCCCACGGTCATTCCGCCAATGTTATCGAAACAATCCGCCGAATAAAAAATCGATATAATATCGATGTGGTGGCTGGAAATGTGGCAACAGCGGAAGGAGCAAAATCACTGGCAGATGCGGGCGCGAATGCCGTAAAAGTCGGTATCGGTCCCGGATCAATTTGTACAACACGGGTTGTTTCGGGAGTCGGAGTTCCGCAGATTACCGCAATTGCACGTGTTGCCGATACCTTGAAAGGAACGGAAATTTCCGTGATTGCCGACGGCGGAGTCCGGTATTCGGGCGATATTACGAAAGCGATTGCCGCCGGAGCCCATGCCGTCATGATTGGAGGATTGTTTGCCGGACTTGAAGAAAGTCCGGGAGAGTTGATTCTGTATCAGGGACGAACTTATAAAAGTTATCGCGGAATGGGATCAATGGGAGCAATGGTTCAAGGTTCCAGTGATCGTTACCGCCATGCAAAAGGAACACCGCCGGATAAATTGGTTCCCGAAGGAGTTGAAGGTCGTGTCGCTTACAAAGGTCAGCTTGGACCGTTTGTGTATCAGTTGGTTGGCGGGCTTCGTGCGGGAATGGGATATTGCGGAACCAAAACGATTGGAGAACTTCGGACGAAATCACGATTCATTCGGATTTCATCGGCAAGTGAAAAAGAAAATCATCCACACGATATTGTTATTACGCAGGAAGCGCCGAATTATAGTAGTGAATAACCGTTAGCCCAAGACGCTTGCGGCTACACAAAAACCGGGAAGGAGCCTAATTAAATGAAAATTTATCTGATTTCGAATATGATTTCGGCGGTAATTGTTTGTATTTTATTGCAAACGTTACCGGTTTTAGCGGATTCTTCTCAGTGGAGTAAAAGTGACGGCGGTATGACTACCAGCCGAAACCTCCATTGGGCAAAACCCAAAACTGTTGCCAAACCAATTAGCGGCGTGATTACGATGGATCAGCCGATTGCGGTTAATTATCAGTATCAGGTGTCCGGGATTCAGCAGGTTCAGTACCAGCAGCCGAATCCGGCAACACAGTTGACGCCGGCACAACGAGATTATCTCTATCCTGAAAAACGCCCGCAAAGCAAAACACCGCTCGGCGGTGCAACATTAACTCCGTTGGTTCCGTCCCATCCGTCAACGATTAGCCGTCCGCAGGAAACTCCCAACCGTTCTCAGGAAAAGTCTTCCGATTCGGCAACATCGCAAAGGAATAAATCTTCCGATTCATCGGAAAATTATTCGAAATCTCAATCTGTAACAACGGCATTACCAACTCCGAAATTGCCGAAATCGATACCGACCGAACTCAAAAATCCAACAGTTCAACCGGAAACAATCGTTCAATCCGGTACAACACCGGCTCCGTCTCCGAATGATACATTAGTTTCGGGGAGTTCGGGGCGTGGAATTGTTTGTCCAGATAACGCCGGATTCAAATCGATTCGAGATATTTCTATTGATATTCGTCCATTGCCCGGAGAGTTGCCCAAAGAATGTCCCTTGATTACCACGCCTTATAATGGTCGCCATTTTGCGCAAACCTGTTATCAATGGAAGGCTTCCGGCGTATGTACCAAAGCGTCTTACTTTGAAGATGTGCAATTGGAACGTTATGGTCATTCGATTTGTCCGTTTTTGCAGCCGGTTATTTCGGGAACCAAATTTTTCCTAACGGTTCCATTATTGCCGTACAAAATGGGAATTACTCCGCCGAACGAATGTGTTTACACATTGGGGCATTATCGGGTTGGGGGATGTGCGCCTTACATGCTTGATCCGTTTCCGTTTTCGGTTCGGGCGGTTTTGTTTGAAGCGGCAGCTGTTGGCGGCGCGGTTGCCTTAATTCCATAATTGCTTAAATCCCTACGGAATTGGCAGGATAAAAAACAAATAAAATCCTGTCAATTCTGTTTAACCTGCCCAAAAATGGTTTCATGGTTAATAATGGAACATGTAAACGGATTCCCATTGTTTGAACTATGATTTATAGGATTTGAATGATTTGTATCAATTCAGTGGGAATATTTCTACAAGAACCTTATAGTTTATAGTGAATAGAACGCTTGCGAACTATTCACTATAAACTATTAACTAAAATATGCTGCCCTTTTAGGGCGTTGATAGTTGTTTATGGACGCTAACCCGCCGCGTTGCGGCGGGCTGGTTTATACCGCCCTTGCAGGTCAAAAGTATCTACACATTTTTTTGAATAGTTGTTGTCTAATTCTTGGAATTTGTTATGGTATGGCAGTATGCTTTAAATAATTTTCCGAGTAGTGTTCCGTTGTTTGTGACGGTAACAGGTTCCGTACCACTTTTTGTAGTGGAATTGGTCGAATTGCAATTTCCTGGAGATTTTGTCGAATCTTTGGAGTTTGCTTGTATGGACGGAAAATTGCCAGCCTTTTC
>JAITQV010000743.1 GCA_031288765.1 Planctomycetaceae bacterium | reverse complement strand
ATCTCGCCCTACGGGCTAAAACCGCAAGCGGAATCATTGTCGTTGTGGCAAGAAATCCGCATGCGAACTATCCATTATCAACTATAAACTATCAACTAATATATTGCCCTTTCAGGGCGTTGATGGGTTGTTGACTATTACCCGCCGCGTTGCGGCGGGCTGGATTCTATTGCCCTTGCAGGGCATAGGATGATAAATCGGCTAACGCCGACGCAACCCTTCGGCGAAGAGCTGCCTATCTTATGAATTTTTAATCGTAAAACGGACAAACGGTTGTCTGCCTGACCAATAATATTGAAAGAAAATACCTCCGCCCCAATATTATCCCCAATTACTCCCGTCTATTCTGGATAGTCCGCTTCTAGCAAAAAGTTTGTTTTTATTGATTATTCTCATTTTTTCCTAATGAAATGCGAGCAGAGATTCGATTTAAGAGGAAAGACATGTAGGCGTTTTTCGCTGAATTTCACACTTTGGCAGGGAAAATCGGAAAAAATAGGTAGAATAGCCCCAAAAACAAAACACACTCCCAATAAAACACGTCCCGAATTTATTCGATTTCCATTTTGATTGCATGAGAATATCCCCGAAACCGCCAATCGTCTCAATTAAAAAACAAGTCGCGCTGTAAACAGAACTTCCGTTGTAAAGTACCGGCAAGGATGTCGGGAAAACAAGACTTGATCACGTAAAGGGCAACATACACCGCTTTACGTGTCACGAAAGGAGAATCGTGTTGGAAACGAAAGCAAGAATCAAATTAAGTTTAGTTGCCGTACTACTGGGAATAATTTTTACTTTTATTCCGGTCGGAAGTCCTTTCTCTTTTTCGGAAAATTCCGCAAATGCACAAGGGTTCGGACAACCCCCAGTTGCCGCCACGGCTCAACCTCCCGCAATGTTTCCCGCCCCGCAACCGGCTGTTGCGGCTCCGGTAACACCAACTCCGTTAATTACAAACGCTCCGGCAATTCCAAACGCTCCGGCAATTCCAAACACTCCGGCAATTGCAAACGCTCCGGCAATTGCAACTCCTGCAACTTCGCAAACAACAAACCCGCTCACCGCCGATCAAGCGTATTCGGTTAGTTCCCAAAAGTTGCATCAGGCACGAAAAGCGCTCGCTGCTAAAGATGTTGCCGCAGCGGAACGGATTGCTGCGGAAGTTCGGGGAATGAATCTTGTTTATCGGGAATTTGACGACCGTCCCGACTATATTTTCACGCTTATTCGGCAATTCAGGCAAGTCGCCGAACTTGGTCGTGTTGCCGGAAACACGGAAAATTTTCGCCGGAATTACGCTCAATTGTTATTGAATCAGGCGGATGTCATGCTTCGCCGCAATGAAATTGAACTCGCCATACAACTGACGCAGGAAGCGGCGGCTCAAAATGTTCTCTACAACCAAGCGGAACGCAACGCAGGTTATGATCCCCAATCGATGTTCAAACGAATTGACGATGCCCGAAGAATTCATGTGATGAATGTTCCCGAAGTGCATGTTCCGGTTCCGCAGAACGCTCTTTCCCAAGCGGCACAAAACGATTTGAATCAGGCAATGAGTATGCTCCGCCAAGCACGAAACGCTATGGATTCGGGGCAACTGGATCGGGCGGATCAACTTTGCCGAGCGGCAATGAATTACAAATTAGCCGATTCCATTTATCCCGCCGGAAACGACACGCCCAACCGGTTGCTTGCTGAAATAGCGGTTAAACGGCAAAGCCTTTCGCCTCCGCCTGCCGCACCGAACGGAACAACACAAGCGGTTTATCATCCCGCCCAAAATCAAAATCCGACGCAAAATATTCAGCAGGTTGCGGTTCAACCGCAACCGCACACCGCAATCAATACACCGATTGTTGATCAGGTAATTCGTGATCGCCAGGCGGCGATTTCACAGATTTCTTCGGGAATCTTGCAACAGATTTCCGACGCCCAACGAATTACCCGTGATCAGCGGAATCCTGATGCCGGTCTCGAAATTCTCCAGCAAGCAAAAAAACGCGTCGAACAATCGTCCCTCGATTCGGTAACCAAAGAAACATTTATTCGTCAAATTGACCGTGCCATCGAAGATACGGTTAAATTTATGGAGCGTTATCAGGCGCAGTTCGAACAGGATAAACGTAATCAGGCGGTTTGGGACGAACGCCGCCGCGAAGCGGAAAATCTGAAAAGTAAAGAAGAACGGCTTAAAACGCTGGTTGACGAATGTAATAAACTGATAAATGAACAGCGTTATGACGAAGCGGTGGTGATTGCGAAAAAAGCGAGGGAATTTGCTCCCGATGAACCGGCAACCCACATGCTCTTAACAACAACACAACTCGCCTCCAATGCCTACCGCAGTTTGGCAATCCGTGATGAAAAAGCAGAATCGTTTAACGAAGCAATGCTTGGAGTTGACAGTTCTTCTATTATACCGAATTTCGGAGACCGTCCCTTACATTTCGGCAAAGACTGGGCGGGTATTATCAATCGCCGCCGCGGTTCGTCCGATCTTCTTCAGAACCGGCGCCCGGAATCCGAACGCAAAATCCTGCGGGCGCTTGAAATGCCGGTCTCTCTCAATTTTGAACGTCCTATACCGCTTGGCGAATTTCTGAAAATTCTCGGCGGACAAACGGGTGTTGATATTACTGTTGATTGGGCGGCGTTGCGGGATGTTGATATAACCACCGAACAGACGGTATCGATTCAACTGATGTCGGACATCAAACTCCGAAGTGCGTTGAATGTGGTTCTTGAACAGCTTAATTTATCGTATGTTGTCAGGGACGAATTGCTGATTGTTACCAGTGCCGCCAAAGCCAAAGGGGAACTTTACACGGCGACTTATTATGTCGGCGATTTGATAATGGGGTTTCCGAATTTTGACCAAACGACGAATCCGCATGATCTGAACTCGGCATTGGAACGGGCAATGCAACGCCAATCCGGTCGGGCGGTAACCCGCGGTGTTACCGGCGGAATCCCGCTTACCGGCAACAACACGCAAATTGACGCCGGATTGCTTGCGACGATGGGAAATTCCAATCTCATGGCACAGACCTTTGCCGGAAACATGCCCGGAACAAATAATCTTAACGGTATGGGAACCGGTTTCGGAACATCGCAAACCGGAGCCGCCGGCGGCAGTCAGGCGGATTTCGGTGAAATCATGGATTTGATCGAAGCGGTTGTTTCGCCGGAGTCGTGGGGCGATGAAGGCGGAGAAATGATGGAATATTACCCGAATCTTAGTTTGGTGGTTCGTCAGACGGAGGAAGTTCACGCGGAAATTGTTGATTTGCTCGCCCAGTTGCGGAAACTAAACGACCTGCAAATCGCCGTCGAAGTGCGTTATATCACACTTGCCGATGATTTTTACGAGAAAATGGGAATTGATTTCGATTTGAAGTTTAAGAACGACGGAGCCGCCAGCCGTGTAAAAACCCAATATTCCACCAGTGATGATAATTCCAATGATAACACTTCTTCGAATACGCTTCAGGTTGTTGGCGGAAACAATGTTACGGTGGGGATGTCGGCGCCGGGTGATATTTCGGTTGATCTTTCGATTCCGATCAATCAATCGAATTATGGTTTGGTTGATCCGATGTTTGGCGGATTTAGTGCGGATGCCGGACTTCAGATGGGGTTTGCTTTGTTGAGTGAAATTGAAGCCTATTTCTTTATGACGGCAACTCAGGGCGACACGCGGAGCAATGTGCTTCAAGCCCCCAAAGTTACCATTTTCAATGGTCAAATGGGAATGATTTCTGATATGAGCATGTCGCCGTTTGTAACGAGTGTGATTCCTGTTGTGGGGGATTTTGCGGCGGCTTACCAGCCGGTTATTACGATTTTGAGCGAAGGTCAACTCCTTTCGGTTCAGGGAACTGTTTCCGACAACCGCCAATATGTACGTTTGGTTTTGAATCCGACATTCAACAAGATTACGAAAGTCAGTACGTTCAAGTATTTTGGCGAAGATTCGCTGACGGACGAAACTCAGACAACGGCAACCGGGGACAGTGCTGCTTCGGCGTCAAACGATGCACGCGGAGCAACAACTCGAACTGCCCGTTCCAATTCCGGTGTAACCATTCAATTACCGACTTTAGCGATGTTTTCTGTTCAGACAACTGTGAGTGTTCCTGACGGCGGAACGATTTTACTTGGCGGGATGAAGCGGTTGAGTGAAGGCAGAACCGAAGCGGGTGTGCCGATTCTGAACAAGATTCCGTATATTCAGCGGTTATTTATGAATACTGCGATTGGTCGGACGACTCAAAGTATTATGATGATGGTTACGCCGCGGATTATTATTCAGGAGGAAGAGGAAGAGTATTTAACGGGACGTCCGAGTGCTCCGTAATTTTCCGGTTCTATTCTATTTTCAGACCGAAACAACGATACCGTAGGTAGTGCAAAGCGCAACCTACGGATCGGATTAGTCGTATTGTCCTATGCCCAGCAAGGGCGATAGAATCCAGCCCGTCGCAACGCTGCGGGTTAATGTCCCTAAACAACGATTAACGCCCTGAAAGGTAGGGTGTTCAAAAGGACTATTTTTTTATGATTGCCTAAGTTGTGTACTTTTCATATTTGTAAGTTAGCGAAAAGGTCTAATCTTTTTCAGGACGTCAACTGTACCGCGATTGGGTCGTTCCGCTTGGGCGTAAGCCGTTTCAAAGGCAGTAAACATCTCTTGAAGCGGACGAAATGTTGATTCGGGGATTTTCCAATCCCAAAAATGCAGGTTGACATAGGCAATGAGTTGTTTTGACCATTCAAGAAACGTGCTGTCCCTTTTGGGAATATAGTCGTGTTCCATAAAA
>JAITQV010000733.1 GCA_031288765.1 Planctomycetaceae bacterium | reverse complement strand
TTTAACCTTTTGCCATGTTTGATGGCAAGCCTCATAGCATCTTTCATGCTGTGTGTTATGTTGTGTTCCGGTGGTAAATTCCGTTCGAAAGTTCATCGAAACGGATACCGAACCGGCTTTACGCTGGTGGAACTTCTGGTAGTCATTGCGATTATCGGAGTGTTAATTGCGTTGTTGTTACCGGCGGTTCAAGCTGCGAGAGAAGCCGCAAGACGGATGCAATGTACCAACCACATGAAACAAGTCGGTATTGCCGTACACAATTTTCACAGTGCTCATGACGCTTTGCCGCCAACAATTATTTGGTATGGCGGCAGTAACGGTAATCACACGCCGCCGGATTCCACCCACGACCACCAACTTTACGGGCGACTCTCATTTTGGGGATTGATTTACCCGTTTGTCGAACAGCAAGCACTGTACGATAAAGTCATGGCAGGAAACGGCGCTCGTGAAGGACTTGACCGGGTTCCGGGACAAACATGGTGGCGAAATGTCCTCAACGACGAAGAACGAAAAGGATTTGGTTCCGTTTCGTTTTATCACTGTCCATCGCGGCGTAGCGGCGGTTCGCATTACACGGAAGAAACCACAATGTCTCATTCGGGACCGCAAATTGATTATCTGATTACTATTGCCGCTAATATAGGAGGTGGTACCGGTTGCCGAATACTCGATAATACATTACACCGTAATTACAAATCATACCATAATGGCTCTTTTCGTACCGCCGAAATTGAAGGAGATGATGCGCCTAGTAACCACGTGATTACCTATTGGGCTATTGATTCTTTTACCTGGTGGCAGGACGGAACTTCGAATCAGGTAATTGTCGCAGAAAAACATATTCCGACTTATATGTTCAAAAAATGTTATACGGAAAGTTTTACTGCGGCAACGCAACAAGAAAAATGGCTTTTGGATTGTTCTTATCTTTCCGCGTTTGGCGGAGACGGCGGAGCAAGCCGAGGCGATATTGCCGCTCACGCTTGGGTTGATTCCCTTATGGCAACGAATGATCGTGCAACAAATTCTTACACAGGAAGACCCATTGCCCGAAACGATTCGGAAGTTCCAACCGGTTCCAATCGATTTTCCATTGATTTGGCAGTACCGGTTTTGGGAAGTGCTCACCCAGGATCGCTCAATATTTTACTTGGAGACGGGTCTGTTCGCAGTGCGGCAAAAAATGTCAACGTCAATATTTTGGCTCGAATGAGTATTGTTGACGATGGAACAACAGAGCAATTGCCTTAAATCAATAACAATTAACATAACTGTCGATTTTGCACGGAAACATTTGTAAATGATTCAATGTTGTTTTTGTACGGTTTCTTGTACCCTTTGTGTTCTTTGTGTTGAAATGAATACTGTACATGTGAGATTTTTACCGCAAAGTACACAAAGCTTTTCATAAGGAACACAAGGATTTTATTCAAGCAGGAAAAGTATATCAACATTGAATCGTATAAATAAGTTGCAAAATTATAAACTATAACAAATAATCCCAAACCCATTGATTCCCATGATAAAATATGTTTCTTTATTTCTTTCGTTGTTGGTTTTGACAACTTTGATTGGTTGTGGAAGCGGACATGTTTCGGGTTCCGGTACTGTAAAGTATTCGTCTGGAGAACCGGTTCCAAGCGGCGTGATTTTTTTCTCGACCCCCCAATTGAATTACACCGGTACGATTAAAGACGGTGTTTTTGAACTTGGCGGTCTGAAGGAAAAAGACGGACTTCCTCCCGGTACATACAATGTTCACCTGATCGGAACGGAACCGGACAAAGAAACCAGTGCTGATATTCCGCTTTTTGCCAGCCGGTTTAATGACCCAACAACATCCGGAATTGTCATCGAAGTCAAAGCCGAAGAGAAAAACAGTTTCGAAATCATCGTCGAAAAACCCGAATAATAAAAATTGTTCGCAATATTTCAAGAGAAATTTCGCTAAAAGTCGGTCAACATCGGGTAGGCAACCGTTCAGTGAACGGTTGCCGGTCTTTTGATTTCGGTGCATAAACAGAGTAAGTGCTGTTTATTTTCAACCTTTTGATTATTTACAAACAGTTACAAAATAAATAGCCGCATTAAAATAATTTTTGATAACCGATTGTTGCAGTTTGGCTGTTGGAATGTTTGCTGTAATCGCTATTGTACTGGAAGAAAACGACGCTTGTTTTTAAGCAATTCAGATGGAGTTGCGTTCCCAAACCGAAATTCAGAAAACTACGTCCCAAATTGTTGCCTTGAATATCAAACGGCGAACCGCCTGCGTAAACAAATTGATGAGTACTGACCGGAGCCTGATCTCCCAACAACAGATAAGAGTACGATAATGTTCCGTTCAGATTCCATCGACCGGAAGTAAAATCGGCACGAACTCCGGCACGCCCGAATAATTGCGACCACTTCGAACGTTGATACCGGAGAATAATCTGTTCGTATTCTCCGTTTTCAGTAACGCTATTTTGATTAACGACCATAAGATCAAGAGCGGCAAGCGGACGCAGAACCAAGAAGTTACGGTAATAAAACGGACGAGCCGCCTGAACACTTCCCGACCATGTTGTTCCTGTATATTTGGACGAAAGATCGCCATCAACCATTGGAATCGGAACATGCCGGTTCAACCGATATTGTTGCGCGCCAAGACCGCCCCAAAGTTTTAATTCGTATTTTTCGTACAAACGTGTGTTGAAATGTGCGCCGAGAAGATAGTCGTCCGCAATAATCCGTGATTGGTCTTGATCCAATTTTGGTTGCGAATATCCGAAAAGCAGCCCGAACGCCGTTTTACTGACCGCTCCGAAATACGGAGTTTTCATAACGGCATGGTCATATCCGGCAAAAAATGAAACACGTTCCGTTGTTGTGGACGTAACATTTCCATCGTCGGCGGCATGAAAATAATCGTAATACGGTGTTACCCAAACGTTGTTTTTTGCCGTTTTGGGATTGGCAATATTTTGCGTACCAAAATAAACATGATTTCCGTTCTGACTCCAATTAACCCGTTCAAATCCGTAACGCCATTGATTGCGCAACGGAAGATAGAACGAAGACGCTTTCACCTCTCCCGAAAGTTCGTGTAATGCTTTCCGTAACTCACTGTCATTCATAAGCCAAACCCAATCGAGAATATGCAGCCAGCTATAATTATTGTTCGCGTTATAAATCGAATCAAGCGCACTGCCCACACCTTTGGAATTGAAATCATTTCCGGCAGCGGAAAACGGCGATTGATGACGATCCAACAACAAATGGTCGCCGTCATTTTGAATAACGAGACGTTTATTTTCAAACCAGCGTGCCGGTTCCACATGAACACGATCAGCGTCGAATTGTTTGACAATATTGTTTTGAGAATCTGTTTCTAAAAATATTACATCAATCTGATCGGAATAGTATCCGGCTTGCGGTCGGAAATAAATGTCGCCGCCCAATGTAATCGTACCATTGGATTTAATGACATCACGTCCGTAATTGGGTAAATAACCTGCACTATGCGTTCCAAGAATTGTTTCTTTAAGCGAGACTTCCTCCGGACTGAGCGTTGGAATAATCGGATGATTCGCGTAACCCGACTGAGCGTTAATGTCGCCGTGAACATCAAAATCAATGTACGTTTTTATGGAATCGTCGAGTGTAAGTGTTGTGTTGCTAAAATTAAGATGACCGAAATTTTTATCTTTCGGGTCAATGTACGGGTATTCGTAACAATCGTAACCCGGAGTGATAATGGATTCCGTAGTAAACGAATTATGTTGCATTTTAATTGTTAATGTTCCTTCCAAAACGGAACCGTTTTGAAAAGTAAGCGAATTGTTTCCTGTTACAGAACCATCAATGACTCCGGTGTTGCTATTATTATCGTACCAATTTCGAAGCATACCGGAAATCAAAGACTGATCGACAATACTGTTACCGGTTCCCAATGTCAGTTTCGGGACGTAACCGGATGATTTACCGGTTTCGGTGGCGTGTTCGTCGAACCTAAGATATGCTCCGCCGGTGAGATTCATCACGCCTTTGCCGCGCGATTTCAACTGCGAAATTTGATTCTGATCATAATCATCACGTCCGAAAATGAAAACAGTTGTGGTATTATCCAACGGGTCTTTTTCGTTTGTTTTGAATACGGATTGATAGACGGCATCATAAACGGTTTCTTTTGTAACAGCTTTATTAGTAATGTCAACAGGTGTTGGTGTTTTGACGCCCGTTCCCGTTACGTTTAGCGTTCCGTTCGCGGAGGATTCGACGATTCCGACACCGATAGAACCGCTTGAAACATTGGCTCCTTCGTTAATATCGACAACACCAATTCCCTGATAACCGATATAAAAAGAACCGACGGCATACCATTTCGTACCTTTGCCCGAAATCAATACATCGCTTTGTTCCGTTTGATTTCTTGCGCCGACAATAGTTTCGGCATTGTGAACCCAGTTACCGTTTGTAACGTTAAGATGTCCCACACCGTCACCGCCAATGATGATCACACCTTCATGTGTTTGTGCAAGATCATCAAGATTTGCCGGTAACGGAATTTCATTGATGAATTTCGGAGTTGCGGCAGTGGCGTTCCAGCCTGAACCCGGTTTCGTAAAATTCACTGTAACATGATCGTTGAGATTTTTACCCAACACATCAAGATCGCTCGAAATGTAAGTTCCATCATAGAGCAGGTGAATGTTATCGAAAATTTTCAGACCGCCGTTGAAACCCGCGGTACTTCCTATAATTGTTACATTAGTTTCTGCATTGTCATGAGCGGGAATTGTATGAAATTCAAAATTTCCGGTTCCCGTCAAATTGAATGCATTCAAGCGGAATGTAACACTATCACCGGCTTGAATATTAAATATCTTGTCTTTATCGACGAGTACATCCTTTTCGAGGTCGAGAATCTTAACACGGTCTTCCTGAAGTTTTAAGACCGTGAAAAGTTCATTTTCATCGTCGATGCCGTACTCCGTAGCGGCATTGGATAAGGAAGGAACACAGAAGAATAGTAAAAAAACTGTGATCATTCCAACGTTTCTGAAATTGAAAAGAATTTGAAATTTTAACATGATTGTTATCCTCTAATGTTAAAAGGTTGTTTTTATAATGTAACCGGATTAACTAAAATTGTTGTGAAAAGTTTCTGTTTAAGATCATCTATTTTACCGTAACGACCGGAAAAATACTGATACATTGATACGCTGCAATAATTGTTTCATTTCTTTCCCGAACCGGAAAGAATGTTTGTTTTATGTTAAAACTTTTTCTGAAAACCCAACTGTGCGGATTGTGTAACGGAATGGCTTCCGGCGGATCCCCAATAATCAAGAATAACGGAACAATGTTTCTGTTTCCCGAAATAAACATTACCGCCGAAATTCCATGTGATAAATCCGCTTCCATCATCCACGCCGCGAATATTAAAGGTGCTGCCGCCGATTTGAAAACGGTTTTCCGTATCGGTGTAACGCCGTCCGCCCATAAGGAACGCATAGGACAAACCGCCGTGAAGGCTTGTACGGCGTCCGTTCCGTTCCAAAATAAAACCCGGACGTCCATATACTCTAATATTTGTTGCGCTAAGATAGTTTAGTGTAACTAATCCGCTGTTCTCAAAATGTCCGTCTTCCTTGGTACTGTTTTGCCAGACCATTGCAAGATCGAGAGCCATATAAGGACGGAACAAATATTCACCGCAATCGCCGAAATAAAACGGTTGCGCCAATTCCGTGCTGCCGGAAAGCGAATAGCCGAGAAAATCACTGGTCAGTGTACCGCCGAAATCACCGAGCGGATTATTTTTGAAACCATAATCTTCTTCATGCCATTCAAGATCGGTCAGGTTGATATTGACGGTACGCCTCATGTTGTAGTCCTGAATACCAACGCCAAGATAATTTTTCCATTCCCATTTCTCAAACAATTTTGTTCCATGATAAAGACCGATATTGAGATCATCATCTTGGGCATAAGCCTGATACGTGTTTAATTTACCGCGGTTAAGACCGATCATGATACCGATATAACTTTCAGGACGCAGACAGGAACGATCTATTCCCGCCACAATTCCGTAACGGTGAATCCGGTTATCGGCGGCGTTGCCGTCATTATCTGTTTCCATATTGTCGGAAATAATACTTCCCCAAAGCCGCATGTCCGGTACCAATTTTTTGAAATATTCCTTCCAACGATTTTTCACCGCGCCGCAATGAATATATTCTTTGGGATTTCCGGCTGTTTCGGCACAAGGTTTTTGATGATTATGTTTAACATTGTTACAGGTACGAAAATCAATCCGGTTATGAGCGTAACGCCATTGGTTGGTCATCGGCAATAACAGTGAATGTGCCCGAACTTCACCGGAGAACAACCGGTAAGCGTCCAAAAATTCCTCCTCGTTCAGATACCAAAAATAGCGTAACATCGGCAGCCAGTCCTTACGTCCTGATTGGATCTGATCCATATAAACACTGTCCAAACCTTTACCGGTTTCTTTTTCGTTATGGGTATTACCTGATTCCATAAACGGATTATTTTTCCGTTTCATAGTTACCCACAACTGGTCGTTGTTATTCTCATCGTGCCGAATTTCCTGTTGCGGGTCATCAAAAAACCGGTGCGGCATGATGTGCAGTTTTTCGTACATAGAAAGGATACTGCCCGGTTTTGAATCGCCAATCGTTTGGACAACGAGCAAATCGTTGTTTTCCCGATAATAGTCGGTTAAACGTGCATGAATATTTAATGTTCCGCTTAGTTCCGCCAATACATCGGCTTTTGAAGCAGAGGAATCGCCGCGCTGAACAATAATCGCATCGTAATTCGGATCCTGCGGTGTAACAGGCGAGCCTACACCGCCCATTCCCGCGTAGTAACCGGAATTAACATCGAAATTTGTAACAACATCGCCGTTCATTCTCAGTTGGTCGCCGAATCTTAACGTTCCGTAATAGGAAGAATATTCGTCGCGGTTATTCCAGTCATAACGTTGCCCCGGATCAATTGTTGTTTGTGTACTGGTTGTATTGTGTGTTGCTGCCGACTCGTGAGCAATAAACACGCCGTCTTCTCCGGTAACTGTTCCATCGCCTTCAACACGGGCATTGATAATCGTTATTTTACTTTTCATCGCATCGACCAAAGCGGTTCGTTCTGCTTGCGGAATCAAAGTATTCGTGAACCCGTTAACCGCACTTGTCTGAATTGTCGGTTCAAAAAATTCGGGCTCTTTTATTTTATCTTCGGACAGATGTAAAATCGCTCCGTTGCTGATAATTCCAACGCCGTTAAGACGGAGTTCGGAATTTTGATGCATCCAAAGATAGCCATAATCCGAAACAGATAATGTACTGGAACCTTGCGGTTTGGAACCTTTCAATCCCGATTTATCTTCATAGACTTCAAGCAATGATCGTACTGCATTTGGCTGATCGTTCGGATACTCACTGGTTCCCGAAACACTAACTTCACCTTGAGAACCGGCGGCAAGTCCAAGATAAAAACCGCATGTAACACCATGTGCGCCTTCTTCAATACGAACTGTTCCGCGTTCATCACCGGCAGTTTCACCAATAACTGTTGCGCCTTTACTGAACCATTCGGACGGCTGCCATGTTGTTGGTTTACCGGTTAAAGCGTCAGTAAGCGAAACAGGATTTCCTTTAGCATCCTTAGGATTTTCTTTACCGCCGACCACGTAAAGATAACCATGAGTTTCCTGATTACCATTTTTTGCAACGATAGCGGAATCGGATTGTAACAGAGAACCGTTCAGGACACGGACAAAGGCATTGCCTGCGCCGCCGACAACCAATTGACCGTCCGTACTGAACGGTGTGTTGTCATTCCGAACAATCCAACGTGTCCGTACACTGTCGTCTTTGCTATCGGTATCAACACGTTTATCATCAAGTAAAACGTAACCGTTTGCCGTAGCAAATTCCGCAACCATTCCACTGCCGGAAGTTACAACTGCTCCGGCGGTAATTGCAAGACCTGGTGAATTACCGGTTTCCGTACCGATTTTAGCGTTTTCGGGACTACCGGGATTTTGAAGAGTTCGATCCAAATTTTCCAATGTTCTGGCGTTGTGATCAAGCCAGCGTTGTGGGTTGGATTCTGCGGTTGGATCTACAGCATAGTAATGCGGAATATTAAGAACGGAATTATTTACCGGAATACTGTAACGATTCTCCTGATACCAACCGCCGGCAGCACCGTTTTTACCAACAGTCAAAGTACGGTCAACATTCATCGTCGTACCAACTCCGTCAATATGATCACGCCCGACACTGTGTTGTCCCTCCGCGATCACGTGATTGTTATCAACCTGAACCCGTGCATGAGCATGAGCGTACAAATTACCGGTTGCATAGGCAGTATCTGTTACATTGCTGCCGATACCGCCGGTGGTCAGATTACCGTGAACAATTAATTCCGGTTGTGTTCCATTAATGGGATCGATATTATTGATACGAACCGTTCCGTAACCGTATTCACCGGAACCGATTGTCATTGTACCGTTTCCGCCGCTTCCGTTTGCCGTACCGACTTCAAGCAAAGAACCGTTGATCACCCGAACATAACCTTCTCCATTTTTTGCAACAGTTAAAGTGTTGTGCGCCGCGGACGAGGTGTTGGATTGGACAATCCATTTTGAACGGTCATCAGGATTTGTAACGGATTTATCTTTACTGTCGATTACAACATAACCGTAACTTTGAGTTCCGTCGGCAGCAATTCGGTTTTGCCCAACCATACCGCCGCCGGAAAAGACTGCCGCACCAGCAGTAATTGCAAGACCCGGCGCATTGTTTTTCACCGAGTCCCAATCGGTATTGTCCGGCGTGAACAACGTGTTGTTCGAATCGAACCATGCCGCCGGATCTTTATTGATACCGCCGTTTTTACCGTTAGCAATATAATCGTAACGTCCTCCGGCATGACCGGAATTACCAACCGTCAACATTCCGTCAACCGTCAATTTCGTATTATGACCGTCAATGTGATCATTACCGTAACTTCCTTTTACATCGCCAATCACGTGATCTCCGGTAACATTTCCTTTGCCTCCCCGATAAATGTACAGAGAACCGGTTCCTTCTTTCGCAACGGTTAGATTATTTCCGATATTCAATGTGGAATCATTTCCATTTCCTGTACCATAAACACGAACCGTTCCATCGCTTCGTACATTTCCTGTTCCGTTGCCGTCCGACAATTCGGCGATAGTCATATCGTGTTCGACATTCAGTAAGGCTCCGTTGATCACTCGCCCGTAACCGGTTCCTTCCCGTGCAACAATTAAATCACCTTGTGATGCGGGTGTACCGATACCAGCCTTGATATTCCATTCCGAACGTTGTCCGGCGGTTGAACCGGCGTTGTCGATAACGAAATAACCGTTACTGCGGTATGCGGCGGCGGTTGCGTTTGCCGGAATTGTCGGTGTTTCGGTTGTTGCGTATTGGGCAACTATTCCGTTACCGGAATTGACCACCGCTCCGGCAGTAATCGCCAAACCGGGCATGTTTTCCTTCAACATAAGTGAATTAGCCGGATCATTAAAATCCTTCAACGTATTCGCCGAATCAAACCACCGGTTCAATTCCGCACTATTATTCGTCGGATCTTTGGCGTTATTGGAATCGCCTTTGTGATAAACGTAATGTCCTGCGTAACCTTGCTCGCCAACCGTTAATGTTCCATTAACCGATATTTTCGTACCATTACCGTCGATATGGTCACGTCCTTCGGAATAAATACCTTCGGCAATGGTGTGTTTGCCTTCAACTTCGGCGGTTGCCTGACTGTGCAAATAAAAGTTACCAATAGCAACATTTTCCTGACCGGCAGCTCCGTTTTTAGCGGTAATCAAATCATTTTCGACATGTAACAGTGAGCCGCTGTCCTGAACCCGCAAAACACCATGACTTTTCTCATCGGCGGCAATAACCACATGACCGTTGCCGTTAGCCGTTGTTGTATTCAGCAAGGCTCCGTTCAAAACACGAACATAAGCGGTTCCCTGTTCGGCGATAGTTATTGTACCGTTATCAACCGTCCATACGGAACGCCCGTTATGTGTACCTTTATTATCAATCACCGCATAGCCGGTGCTGCCGGATTCCTTCGCAACCACACCAACACCGGATGTAACTTTGGCTCCATCGGAAATCAGAAAACCCGGTGCGTTGTTCTGCTGAACCAAAGGATCGGATAATAACGCAACAAATGTTTTTGAATTATTTCCCGGATTAAT
>JAITQV010000591.1 GCA_031288765.1 Planctomycetaceae bacterium | reverse complement strand
CCATTTCACTCCGGTTGCAGTAACTGTTTTTACGCATCACTACAGCGCCGCGCCTTCCCACAAGAAGAATCAAAATGAGTAAAATGTAAAACTCATATTAACACAAAAACCGTTTTCAATAAATTTCCTCGTGTTCACAAATTGGGTATGATAAAAATGTATCATGCTAATTCGTAAACACGAGGAAATATTTTTATAGTTAATAGACTATCTTTGTGACCGAATAAACAGAATTTACAGGATTTTATTTGTTTTTATCCTGTAAATCCCGTCAAATCTTATGAATTTTATAATTGAGATCTGTGATAAGTATCTCTATCAAATACATCGTGTCTGATGATTTAACTTGCTTAGTTTTTTTAATTTGCCTAAGAGCACCAAGCATCATCGCACAAATTTCTGTTCCTGTTGAGCCTCCGGCAATAGCATTTTTTAATATCATTGCGAGGTCATTAAGATGTTCATTTTGAAGTTTGTTCATAATTTCATCTGCAATTTCATAATGATTCAATATTTTTTTCATTGCACTAACAGGCAAACGACGTTTCGCCGAAGAGGTTTTACTTACCATTGCCTACCTGACGATTAACATTCAAGAGGTAGGCAACTCATCATCGCTTACCTCTTGTTTTATTACCGCGAATAGCCGCAGCAGTTTTATTCCGTTTCAATAAAAATCATCAATTGACCGCCGGAATAATTTTGAGCGGATTTGCTGAATGTCCAATCAGGATTGCCGTCACCGGACGGGTTGTTGCCAATCCCGACATCACAACCATTTCCGGCTGCAAAATTGTTGAACGCCAAAACCGTTTGCTTTTTGGCAAAATTATGAATCTGCATCGATCCGTAACCGGGCGAAACTCCCGGACTCATCTGGTCGCCGAAATCAAATTTTTGATCACCGGCTCCCGCAATTCCTGCCGTATTCGGTGCGGCATAATTACAGTCCCAAAATTCAACATTGCAGCCGGCGGCAAATGTCCCCGTCTCAACTCCCGAAACATTGGAAACAACCGTAACATCAGAAACCGCTTGCTGAAACCGCGCCCCCGAAGCCTTCGTCGGAACCCCAAGTTTCGTAAGATTGGAATCAAGCGGCGGCATCGTCACGAAAACGAATTGTTCCGTGCCTTCCTTTGGTTTGAGATACAAAAAATAACCGACCCGCTTAATTTTACCGACAATTTCACGGCTTTTGTCGGTTTTATACACCAACTGTTGATTATTATTGGTCAGCGCCGGTTTTGTCGGATCAAAACTGTAAAGAAGTTTGAACGTTTTACCTTCGGGAACCAACGTATCAAATGTTCCGCGTTCGGGAATTTCACCGGCACGGAACGCCCCAAGCGGAAGTCCCGCCTCGTTTTGAAGATTCGGTTCGGCGGCTTGATCCCACGCAAAACGAACCGCATAAGGTTTCGCCACGTCATTGTTTTTCAGTGTAACCGTTACTCCGTTAATGACTGCTTCCGCCTTGCGATAAACTCCGTCCGCTCCGGCAATTTCAAACCAATCAGGATTTTTGCCGTCCCGTGTTTTGAGTTCTTTGGCATTCGTGAAATGGAGAACAACATTTGAACCGTCAATATCCATTTTCTCCAATTCCGGCGATGCGGCGGCAATATCCGTTTTGCCGTAAGTCCGGCTCAACGCCAATAAAGCAAGCCGTTGCCCGACCGGTTTTTTGCGCGGCGGATGAATATCTTTGATGTTTGTTACCAAATCGTTAACCACAGCCATTCCGGTTTTCGGCAACGCTTTTTCGACAGCGGCTTGGGCTTCCCAAAGATACGCCAAACGTGTCGGATCGCCTCCATAAATAAAAGGCGCCAGCTGAACATAATAAAAACCTAAATCGGGATTGTTAAAAACGTTTTGCCAACCATAAATGAGCGCCTTCATTTTTTCGGCGTACAACATTCCTTCCGACATATTGGATTCACCCTGATACCAAATCGCCCCGCGCAACGCCAATGGTACAAGCGGATGAATCATCGTATTGTAAAGAACGGTCGGTTGCTGTTGATTGGTATAAGGAGCGAGTTGTCCGGGAAAAACCGGCGGCGGTGAAATCATTTTTGTTGCCGCCAGATTCTTTTCAGAAGTTTCAAGCCAGGATTTGTACTCGGCAAGTGTTTTTTTAACGAGCGTTTTGTGCAAATCCGTTGCCGGATTTTTGACGGCAACTTCCTCAGCAATGTTGGAAAGTGTCGGCAAAGATTGAAAACCAATCGGCGGCGTCCACGGTTCAATCCGTGTTCCGCCCCACGAAGAATTAATGAGTCCCACCGGAACTTCCAATTCAGCATTGATTTTCTGACCGAAATAATATCCAACCGCAGAAAAATTCGGAATATTTTCCGCGTTGCAAAGTTTCCAGCTTGCGGACAATTTATCCTGCGGCGTTTGATTCCACGCTTTGCCAACCTGGAAAAGCCGGATTTTTGAGTTCTCAACTTTGGGCAATTCCTCGTTGTACTCGGCTGAACGGGACATTGTCCATTCCATATTGGACTGTCCCGAACAAAGCCAGACTTCGCCGACCAATACGTTTTCGAGTTTCAACTCGTTGTTGCCTTTCACCGTTAAAGTGAAAGGACCTCCGGCTTTGAGCGGTTCGAGTTGAACCGACCACCGACCGTCCGCGCCCGTTTCCGTTGCCGGATTCTGACCTTCAAACGAAACGGTAACTTTTTCACCGGGTTCTGCCCAACCCCAAACGGGAACCTTCATTTCCCGTTGCAAAACCATGTTTGATGCAAAGATTTCCGGCAACCGGACATCGGCACGCGAATCGGTTGCCAATATCAATGTTGCCGCAAAACCAAGAACCAAAACAAAATCCGGCACAAATTTGATTTTCATAAAAAACTCCTGTTGAAGAAAGTGGAAAAACAGTAAAACCAACGGAAAATGATTATAACCGATAAAATTATCAAATGAAAGTCCCTGCTTAGGAGGTAACTGTCTATTTTTATTGTATCTATTCAGTGGAATATTTTTTTGTCCTAAGCCCGCAGGGCGAGATGTGCATAACCGGCGGTGAAGCGCAGCGCAACCTACGGATCACACCTCCTAAAAAACATAAGCCCTGCAAGGTAGTGTGTTCAAATGGGGGTTGATATTGTTTTTTTCTCTTTTAGCAATTTTCTTCTTTTAATCATTTGATTTTCAAGGAGATGCGAGTTTTTCCATGTGCGTAAATGAGCCATCGTTACTTTTTCCAGACACTTTTTATAGTTGATCGCTTCCCTTCCTTTTCTTGA
>JAITQV010000584.1 GCA_031288765.1 Planctomycetaceae bacterium | reverse complement strand
CGGTATAAAATCCCGCTCGTCGCATAACTGTTTCGAATGTCATATCGGCAACCAATTCACGCACGGGAATTTCCAACATACTCCCCATACTTCGGCGAATCACAACGGCAATAAAGGCGTCTTGTTCGGCGATTTGTGCGGCTTCGACAAATTCTTTGTTGGTTTGGTGCGGAGGTAATACGGTATTTTTATTCTTTTCCATTTCGGATTTATCCTTGTTGCGTAAAGGCAATTACCAAGAAGCAATCGAAACAACCAACATAACATAAATTCCCAGTCGGCTGTCGCCGACGCAACCGCTACGGCGAGGGGCTTTCACCCAACGGTTGCCTACCTTTTGTTTTTGTATCAGGTTAGGGCT
Organism: Planctomycetaceae bacterium; assembly: GCA_031288765.1. GTDB lineage: Bacteria > Planctomycetota > Planctomycetia > Pirellulales > Thermoguttaceae > WRKP01. Next base: position 9,316 of record JAITQV010000584.1, on the reverse strand, counting down.
TCCGATCCGGCGGTTGCGTTGCGATTCACCGCCGGTTATGCACATCCCGCCCTGCGGGCTAAGAAGAAAAATCAGGTTGAAAGGATTTTTTCCATAGAAAAACCTTCTAAATATTTTCGAAGACTAAAGAATGTTCATTGAGGAATGTGAGTAATTCTTTCCGGTTGAACACGGTTCCGGTGGTGCTGACACCTCTGACACAACTCGCACCAACCGCACTGCCCCAACGTATGGCATCATGCAAATCAAGCCCTTCAAGCAACGCCGCAATCAAACCGGCACAAAAAGCATCGCCCGCCCCAGAACCACTAATATAATCCGCCGGATAAATTCCCGCACGAAATTGTTCGTCCGTACCAAAACAAAGTGTTCCGCCCTCCCCCTGCGTAATCAAAACCGTTTTGGCTCCCGCATCAAGAAACATTTTGGATTGGTCGTAAGGATCACGATAATCCGTAATTTTTTCGCCTTCGTGTTCATTGGGTATGAAAATATCCGCGTAAGGTAATATCGGCTCCAAAATCTCCCAGTACGGACGATGCCCATTGAGAACAACACCAAGAATTGTTGTCCAACCATGTTTTCGCGCCGTATCAAGAAATTGGACGGTACGCTCGTTTTCCAAACCACGAAGCATGAAAAAACCGCCAAGATATAATATTTTCCGGTCGGAATTTTGGTTTCCTTGCAAATTCCGGTCTTCAATATAACGGAAAAGATCGTCGTTGAAAACAAACAAGTCGTTTGCCCCTGTTGTACAAATAAACCGCCGATCCTGATCGTAAACATTGATGTGCATCGCTGTTCCGGGACAATGCCCTGAAAACCGTTGTAAAAATCCGGTGTCAATACCCGGAATTGATACGGCACGGACAATAAACTCGCTCAACGCATCATCGCCGACTCCGCCCGCCAACGTAACAGGAACCCCCAACCGCGATAAATCAAACGCCACATTGGAAGCACAACCGCCCAGATTTAATTCAATCTTGTCTGTTGTAACAAGTTCTCCTTCCTCAGGAAGATGACTAATGGGCCAACAGGCAATATCAGCAAATAAAATTCCACAACAAAAACAGGTCATAATAAACTCAATTCGCTAACGGTTAAAACAAAAAATTTAAGCGGTTGCCCGCGCAAACAAACGAAAGGTGTCGTATTTTGCCGAAACATCGGGTTGGCGGGTGTGCCGCCGCAATCGTGTCCGCAATTATTAAAGACAATTATAAAGAATAAGAAACAATTGTGAAAGTAGGGCTGTAAATAGTTGATAACTGATAGTGGAGAGTGGAGAGTTAATAGTGAAGTGAATAGTGTCGCAAGCGGATTTCCTGCCGCAACGTACATAATTCCGCTTGCGGTTTTAGCCCGCAGGGCGAGATGTGCATAACCGGCGGTGAAGCGAAGCGAAACCGCCGGATCACGTCCCCCATAAACAAAAGTCCCGCAGGGACGAGATTATGGTTGTGTTGGCTGATAATCTCGCCCCGTGCGGGGCTTAGGGAAGTTTGTGAGATTCCGATCCGTAGGTTGCGCTTCGCTCCACCTACGGTTATGCACATCACACCCCTAGCGGGGTTAAGATTCAATTTTCCCACCGTTACGGCAATAATTCCGTTTGCGGTTTCACAATTAACAATTAACAATTGACAATTTAAAAGGCAGGCGATGGCGGGTAAAGAACCTTCCCCCTGCTTGACAATTAACAATTTTTTTACAGAAAGGCGGGTTTCTATGAGTAACTCTTTTTCTTCAAAAACAAGAGGTTTTACATTAGTGGAACTTCTTGTGGTGATTGCGATTATTGGTGTTTTGATTGCACTTCTTTTGCCGGCGATTCAGGCGGCGCGAGAAGCGGCTCGGCGTTCGCAGTGTACCAATAATCTCAAACAGTTGGGAATTGCATTTCACAATTTCCATGACACGTACAAGCGAATGCCGAGTAACGGTTACGATTCCTTGTGGGTTGCGTACAAAAAAAGCGGAACTCAGGATCGAATTGACGTAGTCGATGTTTACAGTGTTTGGGTTTGCCTGCTTCCGTTTTACGAAATGACGGCGGTCTATGACGAAATCAAGACAGGTTGTGCCAATCTTGCGGCGGTAAATCCGTACCCGACAGACGATTCCCGATACGAAAAGGGACGTTTAGTCCGAACCGGCAATTGGGATTATTCAAACGGCGGCGGTGCTTCACCTGCCAGCCTGAATATGACTCCCTTGCTTTGTCCTTCCGACTCGTCCGCATTATTAGCAGAGGGAGCACAAGCAACAGGACGTACCAATTACCGTGCCAATATGGGTGATTGGATGATCGGCTGGGCATGGGGAGAATATGCCAATCCGCGCGGAACATTTCGTCCGAGTTGGAATAATGCCGGTACAACCAAATGGGCGGATCGTTCGTTTAACGCGATTACAGACGGTTTAAGTAACACGTTATATGCTTCCGAAGCATGTGTCGCCAAAGAATTGTTAAACAATGATATTACTATTCTTGGCGGAGTTGCCAATGAACCGAGTGGAAATTTCATTCACGGAAATGCCGCTTCGCTTTGTGCGGCAAAACGCGGTACGCAAGGACTTTTAAATCCGACCAATCAGGTAACAGGTAACCACAAAGGACTTCGTTGGATGGATGCGCGGATTCCTTATACCGGTTTCAACGCCGCTCTTCCGCCCAATCAACCTTCCTGCCGGCGTGAAACGGCTGATGGTGATAAAGCCTGTTATGCGTTGACGGCGAGCAGTTATCATTCCGGCGGAGCCAATGCCGCACTGTGTGACGGATCGGTTCGTTTCGTTTCCGAAACAATTGACTGCGGCAATATTACCAAAAAATTAGGTGAAGAACTTGGCAATACCGGTGAAGGTCATAAATGGACGGGACCTTCCACAGTTGGAGTTTGGGGGGCGGCGGCAACTCCCGCCCACAATGAAACAAATTCCTTGTAAAAAATAATCCAATAACGGATACTCAAGTACAAGTGTTGCCGGAACTTTTTTATAACAACAACTATAACAACAACTATAACAACAACTATAAATAATTGTCCCGACAAACTGTCCCGTCAAACCTTGTACTTGACCATTCTCCAACCGCAACCATTGACTCCAATAATCAAAAGGGAGGCGGTGTTGCGGAAAATTAGAATCCGGCAGAAGTTTAAAGTTCATAGTTGTCGGATGATTCCCACGCATTGAGAAGCCGCGAGATCGTTTGTTTTCGCTCCTCCGGAAGTATCATCCCAAAACCGCGATATTCCATCTCAAGCGTAATTCGTTTCAGAATCGCCGCATCCACTTTGGGTGTTTCCCGCCCTTCCGCGTCCGGCGAATACAACGAAAGAAACACTCTTAACACCGTTTCCGCTTCCGGCGTCATCGGCGACCAGCCCGGAAATTTGTAATTCCAATAAAGATCCCACACCCGAACCACCGCATCCTCACAACCCGTTACAAAACGCCGCCCCGTTATGTCCAACGCCAATGCCAAAACCGGTGACGAATGCCCCTCAATCACCCGTTGAATCGAACGATTGGAAATTCCCCCCAACCGAATTTTCGTATCCTTAGCACAAGATAGAAAAAACCGGTCGTCCGCTAATAATTCAAGACCCGTTACATCCCCAAAATGACCCAAAAGATCAAAATCCATCTTGTTATCCCGAAGATTCCAAACAACAACCCTCCCCTCACGATCAGCCGAAATAAGACGGCTTAAATCCGTTGACAACACCGCCGCCGTTACCGGTGATTTATGAACCTTAACCGTCCGAACCGGCTCCTCACGCCCCAACCTCCAAATATTCACCAAATTGTCATCGCCGCCGGTAACCAAATATCGACCGTTACGGTTAAACCGAATCGAATTGACACTGCCGGAATGAGCAAGAAATCGCCCCGTAATCTCGTCAGTCAATACGTCCCAAAGTACCACCGAACCGGTTCCATTGGCAATCGCCACAAGACGACCATGAGGATTCAACGCAATTTTTGTAAGCGATTTAATCTTTTCATCAAATCTGCGAATACATTGACCCGAACCAATATTCCAAACCCGAACCGTCATGTCCCAACTTCCCGAAACAAGAAATTTCGCATCCATCGTCATTTCAACACTGCGCACCCAATCAAAATGCCCCTCAAGAACCCCGATACACTTTTGCTCCGTAAGATTCCAAATTCGGATTGTTGTATCACGTCCGGCGGAAGCAATCAAATTCCCGTCCAAAGAAATCGCCATCGCCGAAACCGTGTCCTGATGTCCGGCAAATGTATGTGTACATAAAACGTCTTCCAGCGATTCACGAACCGTATGCCGTTTCAATATATCCCAAACCCCTTCCGCCTCCAGCGATTTTCGCGCCGCCTCCCAACCCGCAAGAGAACGCGCGTTGTCAACCGTTTGAATCACAGCACCAAAATTCGAATCACTCAGATTTTGCCGGATTTCTTCACAATACCGATTCATCGCAGATTGCTGACGCCCGACTTCCTCCGCACTGACAATATGAGAAAGCAGCAACGGCGCACGATAAATTGTCCGGCTTTCGCACAAAACGGAAATATCCCACAACCGAAGGGAACCGCCGGCAATTAACGATAACGCAAATTGATTGTTGGAACCGAAATGCACGGCATCAACCGCCCCGCCAAGCGACGTAAACGTCCGAAGACAACGCCCGGAAGGAAGTTCCCAAAGACGCATGGTACGGTCTGTGCCGCCGGAAAGCGCAAAACGTCCGTCGGAACTAAATGTTAACGCCGTAACCATATCCTCATGACCAAATAAATCCCCGATTTTCTTTTTTGTTTTCTTATCAAAAAGATCAACACGGTTTTCCTTGATTTCACCAATCCAAGCAATTTCAGACCGCGTAATCAATTCACGGGACGAATTTTTCTCTTTTCGCCCGAAATACCGTTTCCAACCGATAAGCCGAAAAATAGAATACGGCGCAGTTTGTCCCACTCGTTTCATTAAAACCGTACCTTGCTTTTCCCCGTGAACGAGTTCCCAGAGCAAATCTTCGCTTAACGCAATCCGGTTTGGATATTGTTGTTTCCGTTCTTCTTTGGGCGGTTTGAAGGAATTGCGAATCCGTCCGGTAATTGTTTCACGAAGGTCGAAGGTTTGTTCGCTGCTCGGTAACAAAATATAATCGCCGCGTTCATCGATCATGATTTCGTCTTCCATTCCTTGCGCCAACGTAATCCGTTCCAGACATCGCGCGTTTTTGGAAACGATTTTTTCCGCCGCCTGCAACGCCCGGCGAATCTCTTCACGCGGTTCCAATATCATCGCACTTTCAAACGCATCCATTGCCGACGGAGGATTGCCGCGTTCCCGTTGCGCCAAACCAAGAGCGTACAACGCTGTGGAAGATTGCGGTCTTGTTTTGACCAACGTTTCAATCCGCTCAACCGCCGCCAAGTCCGTCAATCGGGCGGAACGCCATGCGAGTATGGTTTGATTGTAAGTTACTTCGGGGTGCCAAGGCTGCAATGCCGCCGCTTGATTGAGTAATTGAACGGCTTCAAGCGGTTTGTTAAGGTCAAGCATGGAAGCCGCCCGATTGTTGATACTTTCCGGCGTCCATGTTGCGCTTACCGGACGGGCTCGCGGAAAATCCACGCCGGAAATCTCCCGATAAATTTTCGTCAGTTCATCAGCAACCTGCGCCATTGAATCCGGTCGTTTTTGAGATTCTTCTTCAAAACAATGAAACATTAACTCAATAACCGGTTTGGGCATTGGGGGATTTGTTTTATCCGGTGTTCCCTGTAAATAAAGTTCAAATACTTTTCGTGCGGTTTGTCCGCCTTTTTTGCACGGCGGTCTTCCGTGAAACATCGACAAAACACTCACCGCCCAAGACCAAATATCGGATTGAAACGTAATTTTCGGCATCTTATCAAATTCCTGCCGTTGAGCCGACATGAACGATTGATATTGTTCCGGCGAACAATACCCCGGCGTCATTCCGCCCGCTCCCATTTCCGAAACACCGGAACTTCCGGCATAATTCTGTTTCCATTTTTGACTGTCCTGAAGATCGGCAATTCCCTGCGCCAATCCGAAATCGGTAACTTTCGCCGTTTGCCCCGCCATCATCACGTTTGCCGGTTTCACATCCAAATGAAGCAGTTTTTGACGGTGGGCGTGTTCCAAACCCCACGCGAATTGTGTTGCGATATTCAGGATTCGCAGCAGGGACGCTTCGGAACCGCCTTCGTAAAGACGACCGTCACGAATCCAGTCGCGCAAACTTCCGTCCGGTACAAATTCGGCGAAAAGACGCGGAATATTTGAAATACGCCGGACAAGATAGCACGTAACTATATTCGGATGCAGTCCCAGTTCAATCCATGTCTGGGCTTCTTTTTCATAACTTAATTTACCGTTTTCCGTTTGAAAGACCTGCGGTTTGGGGCTTTTAACGGCGAGGTCTTGATCCCATTCACGGTGATAGACACGGTGAACGACACCGACTCCGCCTTCGGCAAACGGAATATCCGGCGCAATGGGTCGTACTTCGTAAACGCCCAAGACCACATCACCGACATTCCAGATACCTGATTCCGGTGAAAACCGTTTTTCGAATTTCGGTTCGGGGATTTGTTGACGGGGTTCTTCCTGAATGGTTTTAGCGTAGTTGGGTTGGAGTTCGAAGCCGGAATCTTCCTGGTATTGGGAATGCGGTGCAAATTTTGTTGACGGGTGTTGTTCCAACATGAAGACGTTCCGGCAACGTTTGCAACTCGCTGTTTTGCCGAGTAACGAATTATCAAGAGTGTATTCCTGAGAGCAATAAGGACAAACTGCCTTAAACATGAATCGGACTTATCAAAGTAATTAGGCAATAATTGACAGGCAACATGTACAAAAACATTGTAACCTTTGAATTAAATTTTCCGAAAGGATTATACCATTGTTGGTTCTATCGGAACAGACCGGCAATTGTAACTGCCCGTTTTATTAACTGTTGAAAGGTAATTGTCTATTTATGAACCGTTGAATACACGGAATTTTTATCGCCTGATACAAAGATTGTATCTGTTTAGTTGTTTGAAAATAAGGCTGGATGACCCAATAGATAAGATTGACCTTGTTAATAACCTTGTTAATTTTTTGGAAAAAACTGGTATAGTGTAAAATAATCAATAATGTTGTATATTTATTGAAAGGTCAAATGTTGCAAAAGAAAATTATTGGCGGGTTTCTTTGGCGGTTGGTTTGATTTTGTAATTTTTTGATCGTGTTGTTTTTTCCTTTTATCAAAAGAATCAACAGAACAGGAGAATTTTTATGACCATTTCACGGCGTCATTTTCTGTCGGCATCGGCTTTAACCGCTGTTGCCGCCTCGTTTCCCGCTCCGGCAATCTTCGGCACGGAAAAAAATAAAAAATATCGGGTTGCTCTTGCCGGTTGCGGCTGGTGGGGAACCAATATTTTAAATGCTGCTCTTGCATCAAAAACGGTTGAAGCGGTTGCTCTGGTCGATGTTGACAAACGTCAGCTCGAAACAGAATTGAACAATGTTAAAGACAAAACCGGTTCGGAACCCAAAATCTTCGGCGATTTTCGGGAAATGCTCGAACAAACCAAGCCGGATATTGTTATCAACGCCACTCCCGATCATTGGCATGCACTGATTACTATTGCCGCCTGCCGAGCCGGAGCCCATGTTTACGTCGAAAAACCAATCTGCCATACCATCAACGAAGGTATTGCCATGGTTAAAACCGCTCGGGAAACCAACCGCACGGTTCAGGTCGGAACACATCGCCGCGTTTCTCCGCATAACCAAGCCGCAATGGAATTTCTGAAAAGCGGTAAACTTGGTAAAATCGGACATGTCAGGGCGTTTGTCAATTACCCCGGCGGAACCGGCAAAATAACACCCGACTCTCCCATTCCTGACGGTCTTGATTGGGATTTTTGGTGCGGTCCTGCTCCGTTGCTGCCCTACAATCCCCGAATGCACCCGCGAGGTTTTCGCCAATTCATGGAATTTGCCAATGGGCAAATCAGCGATTGGGGGATCCATTGGCTTGATCAGGTTCTTTGGTGGTCGCAGGACGAACAGTATCCGAAAAGTGTTGCGTCCGTCGGAGGGCGTTTCGTTCTTGAAGACAACTCCACATGGCACGATACCCAACATGTTGTCTATCAATTTGATAAGTTTGATTTGGTTTGGGAACACCGGCTTTATTCAGGCAATCCGCCCGAAAAACATAATATCGGTGTTTATTTTTACGGGACAAACGGGGTTTTGCATTTGGGCTGGCTGGACGGTTGGAGTTATTATCCGAACGGAACCGACAAAGAACCGGCGGAACACGGCGAACCAAAACTGGATAAACCGGATGATCAGAATATTGCGAATCTTTGGGCGGATTTTATTGATGCGATTCAAACGGGGCGGAAACCGGTTGCCGACATTGAAAACGGACACCGCTCAACAACACTGGCATTGCTTGCCGTTTTGTCCCAGAAACTTGGTCGCGGAATTGTTTGGGACGGGAAAAATCAAACGATTCCAAACGATCCCGAAGCGGTTAAACTTCTTGCCCGAAAATACAGAGAACCTTGGAAATACCCGGAATAGTTTATAGTTGATAGTGAATAGTGGAGGACGCAAGCGGAATTATCGCCGTCGTGGTAGTAATTCCCGCTGAAATATTACTAAAAATCCGGTAATTATTCAGTGGAATGTTTTTTTTAACGCGGAAAACGCGAAAAAGTACACGGAAAGACGCCGAACAATAACTTCCGCGTTATTCCGCGAAATTTTAGCGTGTTCCGTGTTAAAAAACAACTCGTATCTATTCTGTGGAAATCAGCGTCATCTGCGGACTATTGTTTTAGCGTTTTGATTGGATGGTGTCATTGATATTTGCTTTGATCCATTGGTCGAGTTCGTCCCAATCCACATCGGGAAGCGAGGCTTTATCGGGGCGGAGTTTTTCGGCACCGCGAATATAAACATGGACAATCTCTTCCGCAGTCTTAACCGTATTCCAATGAATCAGCACCCGAACACATTTTTGCAGTGAGCCGGAAACATCCATTTCATGCCCGCACATTAACGCAACATTCATCCAATTAAATTGACGGGCGGCAAGAGCCGGAAATTCCGCATTTAGATCTTTGGTTGTCGTGAACAAGACGCTGCCGACATCATTCGGGTCGATGTTGTTGGCACGAATCATTAAGGCGAGCAATTCCCGTGTTCCTTTGAGAATGGCTCCGCTGGTATTTTCGTCAACCGTTGTTGCGCCGCGAACACCGCGTAAATAAATCTGTT
>JAITQV010000497.1 GCA_031288765.1 Planctomycetaceae bacterium | reverse complement strand
AAATTCACGTCGTCGTGGTCGTAAACCGCACGCCGGTAAACCAGCGTGTGCACACCGAGTGATTCGGCTTGATCCTCAAAGCATTTCGTGACAGAAGTGTAAGCTTCGTTACGAGTAATTTGTGTGGCGTTTTTTCGGACAAGGAGCGCAATATATTCATTACAAGATTTATACGATTTCGGGTTCCGGTAAAGTTCCCAAGGTTCCCGGAGTCCGTAATCGTCGTTGCGAATATGGCATTGAATTTTTGATCATGCTTGCGCATCATGTTTATTGGCTGGGGTTGTCGCTGGATAAAATATGGGAAATCATCTGTTTTTACACACAAATTTCCATAACAAAATCTCAGACAGATAAATTATTTTCTCAATTATCACATGATTGGAAACGGGAATATTCCGAGTTGGCGGCGGCAAACGGCGTGGAATTATTATTTCTGTATTGGGAACGATGAGACGGAGATTGAAAGAATTTTCACTCGAAAACATTTTGGCATTTGTCAAAAAATCATACCAAAAAGGTGTTTCTCTGTTTGCAATTCTGAAACCACCCGATCTCAAATCGCCGTAACCTCAATAATTAAAACAAAAGCTAAATTTCTCAAAAAATAAATTACCTTCTCAACATAAACGCAATATCACTTTGTGGTATCAAGCGACTCCTAATCCATACGCCCAAACCAAAAAATTCAAATAGACAGATACCAATAAATCTCCTACGGAGATTTATTGATTTTCTATTGATATAGAGTAGTGGACGGCAAAAATTAGACCACTGAATAGATACCTCAATTCTCTATTCCTTGCTCTCTATCAACATATTGTCGTGATGCGGCGAGTTTTGCCGCAACACGGCAGGCTTCAAGCAAACTTCCGGTCCCCGCAATCCCCCGCCACGCCTTGTCAAACGCCGTTCCGTGCGCCACACTCGTCCGAATAATCGGCAAACCAAGCGTAATATTCACCGCCCGATGCATCCCAAGTAACTTCAACGCAATATGACCTTGATCATGAAACATGGCAACCACCGCATCAAAGTTTCCCTTTTGAGCATTCACCATAATCGTATCGGCAGGAAAAGGTCCCGTAATCTCCAACCCTTCGGCAACAGCCCGTTGAATCGCCGGACGAATAATTTGAATTTCCTCTGTCCCAAATAACCCGTCTTCGCCCGCATGAGGATTCAACGAACAAACCCCAATACGAGGCCGCCGACCCGATAACCCAATCATCCGTTTCATAAAATCATCAATCAGCCTCGCTTTGGCAAGTACGGAATCAATTGTGATCTGCCCGAAAATGTTTTTCATCGCCGTGTGCAGCGTAACATGAACAACGGCAAGACCGTATTCCGCACAGATATTCTCTCCATGACCAAGATAAAGCATCATGGCAAAATCATTAACCCCGCAACGTTCCGCAAAAATCTCCGTGTGCCCGGGATAATGATAACCCGCAAGATTAAGCGCGTTTTTGTGAATCGGAGCCGTGATGACCGCATCAAGGATTCCCGTTTTCGCATCGTCAATCGCTCGAATTATCGCCCGATAAGCGGCATCGCCGGCTCTGGCGTCCACAGTTCCGTGCGGAACTTCGACAACACTCTCCCCGCCGCAACGAATACACGGAATTGTCAAAACATCCGCAACTTCGGATTTTTGTAATAGTTCGTCAACGGATGGAATTTCCGTGATAACCGCATTGATCTTCCGCAACACGGTTGCCTGTTGTAAAATGCCGGGATGACCGTAAACGACAACCCGACAGTTTGTCTGATAAATAATCTCACGCCAAGCCCCTACAATAATTTCAGGACCAATTCCGGCGGCATCACCCATTGTTATACCGAGAATCATTGTCAATAAAACGGAAAATAGGAATGGAAAAACAGAAAATACACAACAAAAAATCAAACAACCAATAACAAAAAGCGTAACTGTCTATTTTTATTAACCACGGAATACACGAAACACATGGACATTATAAATTGATAAGATCACCAGTTTATTTTTTGAGGATACAAAATGAATACAATAACAAAAAAACATTCTCACGTCCTATTCTCTATAAATAAACTAACCTTGAAATTGTACGTAAACACTATTACAAATTCCGTGTATTTTGTGTATTCAGCGGTTAATAAATTGCCAATAACGAAAAGTATATCCGATAGGCGGCGTTTTTTCCACTACAATTATTTTACCATTGCTTGTTTTTTTGTTTGGAAACGGTAAAATATAACCCTAATATTTTGATGTAATATTATAATATTGTGTATTTTTCGTTTACTTTATGTTTGATAAGGAGTTTGTTCCATGTCTAAAAAAAACCGTGAGATTGTATCGAGTGAATCCGCCGAAACCGATTCGGATAAAGCCGGAACAAATGTTGCCGGTACGGAAACAAAAAAAGATCAAAACACAAACCGGCGTGATTTTATCAAAGTTACGGTTGCGTCGGGAGTGGGCATTTGCGCTGTCGGTGCTCCGGTTTGCGCCGGAACCCGAATGGTTCTCGCTCCGGTGTTTCAGGAAAGCCAAACCGGTCGGTTCTATCCAATCACCACCCTCGAAACGTTAACGGAAAAACCGCAAAAATTCGCAATTGTTGACAATAAACGCGACGCATGGACAACATTGCCCAATCAGAAAATCGGTTCTCTTTTTATACGGAAAACCGGCGATAAGATAAGTGCATTCCATTCGCTTTGTCCTCACGCCGGTTGTATGATCCAAATCGGTACGAAAAAAAATCCGCAAACCGGAAATGAGGAGGAAATGTTCTATTGTCCCTGCCACGCCGCACATTTTGATTTCGGCGGCAAACGTCTTGACGGTGTTTCCCCGCGCGATCTTGATTCTTTGGAAGTCAAAACCGAAAACAATAAAGTTC
>JAITQV010000488.1 GCA_031288765.1 Planctomycetaceae bacterium | reverse complement strand
GAGAACTCCAAACGTCAATTGGAGAACTCCAAACGCCAATTGGAGAACTCCAAACGTCAATTGGAGAACTCCAAACGCCAATTGGAGAACTCCAAACGCCAATTGGAGAACTCCAAACGTTAATTGGAGAACTCCAAACGCCAATTGGAGAACTCCAAACGTTAATTGGAGAACTCCATTTTCCATATTTTGCCCGTCCGAATGTTCAAAAAAGATACACATTTGTCCAAAATTGCCGCAAAATAAAACAATTTAGTCCAATTTTCCGGTTTTTTTCCGAAAAACGGTCAAAAACCAGTCATTCCTCCCTGAATGCTTTGCCGATTTGCGGACAAGGCATCTCCGTTTGAGATGGAGGAACAACGATTGCGCAATTCCTCAAATTATTTTTTGACTTATTTTTGTATCTATTCAGTGGAATGTTTCAACATAACCTTATTTTCAACCTGATTTTTCTAACAAAACAACCTTAGTAGCCAAGAAACATTCATACAATTAACCTTATTACCTTATCAGCTCATTTTTTTAATAAGGTAATAAGGTTGATTTTGTGAGGAAATTTTGGCTACTAAGGTTGCTTTGTTCGGGAATAAGGTTAAAAATAAGGTTGTAATTATTCGGCTGAAAATTATTTATTATTTTATTTGTGAAGTTATGTATTCCGTTACGAAGTTACAATCTCCGCCGCTGGTCAGTGTCTGCACGACAACATACAACGCAGAACCTTATATCCGGCAAACATTGGACGGTGTGTTGATGCAGAAAACCGGTTTCAATTTCGAATATGTTATCGCTGATGATGCTTCAAAAGATCGAACCGCCGATCTGATTCGGGATTATGCGGAACGTTATCCCCAAATCATCCGGTTTCGGCGCAACGAAAAAAATATGGGTTTGAACGCCAATTTCATGAAAACAATGCTCGAATGTTGCGGTAAATATATTGCTTTGCTTGACGGGGATGATTATTGGACGGATTCGAATAAGTTACAATTGCAGGTTGATTTTATGGAATCGCATCGGGAATGTTCTTTTTGTTGCACGGCGAGTCAACTTTATTATCAGGACAGCAATAAATTTGTTCCGGGACATTCCGAACTTCCTGTTGACGACAATTCCATACGGTATTTCGGGATCAAGGAAATGTATCAACCGTTTCCGTTTTGGCTTCCAACCCATAGCATTTTGCTCCGGCGGGAATATGTCGAATTCCCGGAATGGTTTATCGATACCGTATTTGTGGACAGGGCGTTACGGTTAATTTTGGCGTTAAACGGTAAAGCCGCTTATATTAACCGTACAACATGTGTTTACCGGAAACACGATTCCAATGTTTCCAAAAATATAACCTATCAAACCGTCCGGCGTTATGCCGAACTTTACCGAAACTTTTATTTCTATTCGGGCAAACGGTATTACAAAACGGCGCGGGGCGCCATTAACGAAACCGTTTATGCGGAACGTTTGTCGATCAGAAAGGAATTACACGGTTGGAAAAAGTTAAAAGCCCTTTGTTCCAACACATTGTTTGCATTCCGTGAATTTCGGATTACTTCGCCGAAAGATATTTTGCGATTCCCGTACTATTTTTTATTTGCCGGAGATTTGGTTGATTGGTTTATTTTGCGGATTGTTTCCCATTTTTGGGCGAACAATGATCCGTCATGAATAAACAGTTACGGTTTATTTGAACATCGGCAATTGAATTGCCGGAAGTTTTTCCGCAAAGGAACGTTCATTGGGAAGATTTTCCGTTTCACCTTTTTGATACCGGATGTACTGAACCCAACGGTTAATATCATTACCGTAATCTTTGCCGGTAACTTTGTGCAGAGCCTGCATTGCTTCATAACGAACCGCCGGAACCTTGTCGTATAAGGCTTCCCCCAATGCCCGAACAATTATTGGTTCCATATCATTCGGAATTATTGTAGTTATTGCAGCCGTTTTCTGGGACGGTTTCGGAAAAGAATGGGCAAGAAGACGAATTGCGGTTAAACGGACATCTTTATCGGAATCATTTTTTGAAGTTTCAATTAAGAGCAGTGCAAGTTCTTTTTTTGTACCGGTAAAAGTTTTGCCGAGCGCCTCCAAAGCCGAAATCCGAACAAACGGGTCGGAATCGGTAAGAATTTCTTTCATATATTGATCCCGTTTTGGGTGCGGGATTTTTGCCATTGCGTCCACGGCTTCGCGCCGCATATTCGGATCGGGCGATGTACGGTATTCAACCATTAACTGAGCAACCAGAACTTCCTTTTCGGAATCCGACACGGTCATTCCTTTTTCACCTTTAAGCCGAATGAGTTTTTTCCGTTTCAGCGGCGGCTCCAAACCGGGAATCTTATCGCTTTTTGCTTCGAAAAGAGGCAGTTTCGCAATAAATTCGTTGTCAACGGCACAGCCGGGAGTTACAAATAAAATTATGCCGATAAACAACAACAAAAAATATTTCAACGCAATCGTTATTTGCATTTTTTTCTCAATTGCCGATAATATACCATTAACCGGAAAGGGTGTGTGTTTGCGGTTTTGTGGTAAACCGCCACCGACATCTCCACAAATGAAATCAGTTTATTTATGCAGGTTTCATCATTTTCCTTTCGGAGGTTTTGAGGAAACTGTTTGGTGAACGATAACAATTTTTCAATTTTCTGCCAAGATGAATTTTTATTTTTTCTTGCGAATGTTTTCTTTTTCTTATTTCTTTTGGGTGATAGGTTTGCTTTTTGCGATGGATTACATTGAATTTAGCGAACATGGAAAGATTAGAAAAGAAGAAGGTCGAGTTGTGCTTGAAGCGCGGGACGGTTTGGCGTTTGAGGCGCGGGACGGTCAATATTTTGTGATACCGCCGGACTTACTCATTGCGCGGACTTCCGACGAAAAAGTGTTCAAACCTTATGCGCATGGGGAGATTACGGAGCGGTTGAAGGGGGAGTTTCCCGAATCTCAGGGATTTTATTTGCGAGAAACGGAGCATTTTTTTGTCATTTACACAACATCGCTTGGATTTGCGCAATGGTATAGCCAACTTTTGGAAAAATTATATGCCGGTTACAGTAGTTTTTGGAAGGAGCAGGGGATAACGTTGTTGCCTTCCGAATATCCGATGGTTGCGGTTGTTCTATCGAATCCGTCTCAATTTTTGCGGTATGCGCAATTGGAGGGATTTCAGTTAATACGCGGTCAATGTGCGTATTACAATAAATCTTCGAATCGGGTTGTGATGTGTGATCTTTCGGGTTTGGAGACGTACCGTGAGGGGGACAAGGATCGAGCGTCTTCTCGGGACATTCAGATGTTTTTGAATCAACCCAATGCGGCGAATAATATTTCGGCGGTAATTCATGAAGCGGTTCATTTGGTGGGATTTAGTTGCGGGATGCACACGCGGTTTGCGCCGAATCCGTTATGGCTTTGCGAAGGGCTTGCGGTGTTCCATGAAGTACCGGATTCGGGAAAACGAGCTGGTTGGAGCCGGACACCCAAACCCAATTTCCGGCGTTTGAACACGTTAAAGAGTTATCTGCAACAGAATCCTATGGAACCGCTGCAGACAATTATTCGAAGCGATGCTCCGTTTAACAATGCCGCAACCGCCGCAAACAGTTATGCAACAGCGTGGGGATTAACTTATTATCTTATTAAACGCCGTCCGAAGGAATTTACGGTTTATCTGAAGAAAATGCAGGAAAAAAATATTCTTTCGGAGGATTCGCCGGAGATTCGGGCGCGGGATTTTGAGGAATGTTTCGGCGATAATTGGAATAAACTTTTGAAAGACTGCATTGATTATCTGAAAAAGCTCTAAATTCTATTCCCGAACATAAATCATCCGAACAAGGATTTAATAGGATTGATGTGATTTATAGGGTTGTTGGCAGCACAATCGTAAGGGCGAATAACATTTACCGATAAGAAATCAATTTAACGCCGGTAATTGACGGCGTTTTTGCTTTAATTGCCGTCCGTCAACAAATTTCCCAGTCGGCTAATTCGGCTAATACCGGCGCAACCATGTGTGAAAACCTTTCGGCGGGCGGTTGCCTTGAACAAACGGCAAAATCCAAAATCTTTGCGGCGAAAACCGGCAACTTCGGGTTAAAAACGCCGATAACGCCCTTCACACTTTTACACACTTTTGCGGTTTCCGTTAACATACGGCTTTTTCTAATTCCTTGTTGTGTATTATTTTAAGACATGAATACAACGTAAATTTTCACTTTTAAGAAC
>JAITQV010000465.1 GCA_031288765.1 Planctomycetaceae bacterium | reverse complement strand
CATCCCGGCGGTGTGAATGTCACTTTGGCAGACGGTTCTACTCGGTTTGTTTCGGAAACAATTGAAACAAAAAATCTTGACAAATGGGTGGACGGTTCAACCGGCTCCACGCCCGTTGTAGAATACATGGGTCCTTCCGCTTATGGTATTTGGGGTTCTATGGGAACTCGTTGCGGCAGTGAAAGTACGTCGTTACCATAATTCAATTCATAATTCAATTGTTACCCACCGCGTTGCGGTGGGTTGTTATATGATGCCTTCTTATTGAGTGAATTGTAAAAAAGAAACTATTGTCGCAAGATTATTTCTATTTGTCGTATAGTTACACTTGATGAAAAGGCAGCATAAAATAAAATCAGAATCATACAGTTACCGATAACATTAGGTTTACGGTGCTGACAAAATTAAAAATTAGGTAAGCGACCTTATTTTCCACAGTAAAAAAGAATTTCATACGTAATAAGTACAAAATATGTATAATCATTACAGGTATATTTTGTTTTCAGGTTGGAGAACAATGCTTCCTTTTTTTTGAAAAAAAGTTTTTCCACCCTTAATTTAATTTTGTTACAATGAAAAACATTATTTTTATTTTATTTATTTTTATTGCGTTTAGTATTTCGGTTATTGTTGGGGCAGATGAAAGCCTTCCGCCGGGAGTGATTATCAGCAAAAGTCCCGATTTTGCAACAACTTATATCGGTTCACCAAGTATTGCGATTTTACCGGACGGAACTTATGTCGCTTCCCATGACTGGTTCGGCAAAAATCCTTCCTTAGGTAATCTAGCCTTCGTTTTTGTTTCAAAAGACAAAGGAACAACATGGACTAAAACTGCACAATTTCCGTTTCATTGGGCAAACCTGTTTGTTCATAAAGGAGATTTGTATCTTCTCGGTGTCATTAAACAAACCTACAAAGTTTCTCCGGCATTTTCACATTTTGCTATTCAGCGTTCTCAGGACGGCGGGAAAACATGGACAAATCCGGTCGATTCCAAAACCGGTTTGATTCGAACCGACGGAATTTATCATACGGCTCCGTGTCCCGTTGTCATTCACAATGATCGTATTTGGCGAGGAATGGAAAAAATTCTTGCAACAAATGAAAAAGAGGCATTGAAACTTCCCGAACGTTTCGGTACACAATTTCAAGCCCTTATGACTTCCGCCCCAGTGGATTCCGACCTCCTAAACGCTGATAGTTGGACAATTTCCGAACCTTTTCTTTATGATCGGGATAATTGGGTTGGCGACGGTTTTCTCGAAGGAAACGCCGTGCTTTCACCGGAAAAGAAAATCTTGAATATTCTCCGTGCCGAACCATTGGGATTGGATAAAGCTATTATTCTCGATTGTTCCGAAGACGGTAAAAGATTAACCTCGCGAGGAAAAACAAGCCAAATAAACTTTCCAGGCGGCGAAGTCAAATTCACGATTCGTTTCGATCCGAAAAGCGGACGATATTGGTCGTTAACCTCAAAACAAAATGATCCGATTGCTTATCGTAACTATCTTGTGTTAATTTCATCGCAAGACCTCATCCATTGGAATATCGAAACGGTTTTATTTCGGCACCACGATCAGGAAAATCACGCATGGCAATACATTGATTGGCTCTTCGAAGGTGAAACCAACATCGTTTTTGTCAGCCGTACCGCTTGGGACGGTTCCCATAATGCTCATGATGCCAATTATATGACGTTTCACCGGATTGAAAATTTCCGTAATAAAACATCGAAAGATGATGCGTCATGGCTTGGTCAACCGAAACCGGTTTCGCAACGTCCTGCGGAAGATTTCAAAACATTCGAAACGCCGGACTTAACGATTCACGGAACTTACACCGAAATCGGAACTTTCGGTAACAATCAAAAAGCGTTCACCAATCGTAATTATGTGTGGCTTGATGTTCCCGAACAATTTCAAGGTTGGAAATTTACTTGCCAAAATGCAGGCGGTAAACCATTGGAAGAAATCAATGTTCATGCTAAAAAAGATACAACAATTTATCTGATCACAACAAGACGTGTCGCTTATAATCATTGGAAATTGATTCATTCCGAAAGCGGTTATTCCGATACCTCGAAATCCCGTATCCATATTTACGGACGTTCCCTCAAAAAAGGCGAAGAAGTGAAACTTCCGCAGTGGGGATTTACCGGCGGCATCCTACTTTTTAAAGCATAAATTGTCATAAAATAACTTTCGCCTGTCGTGCAATTACACTTGAAAACGCTGGGATTTTCAGGTAACTTATTTGTTTTACGTAAACAATTACTTTTTAGAAAGGTAAATTCTATGAGAATGATTTTTTTGTGTGCAGTATTGTTTGTTTTTGGTACATTATCGCTTGCGGCTCAGAATTCCGAACCGCAGTTGGAACGGCTCAAATATAATAATCCCGGATTAGTCGTTGATCTCGGCGTCGGACTTTGGGCGTGGCCCGTTCCAATAGATGTCAACAACGATGGTTTCACCGATTTAGTAGTTTCTTGTGAGTGTAAACCCTACAACGGAACTTATGTTTTTGAACATCCCGGCACGCCCGATAAAATGCCGGTGTTCAAAAAAGCACGGCGAATCAGCAGCGGGAAAATTAATGTTCAGGTTAGTTACGTTAATGGGCAACCGCACGTACTCACTCCGGCAAACGAATATCCCGATTTCGCAAAAACCGGTACGGAAAAACCCGTGAAACTCCCGTTGCCGGAAAATGTTCATCCGAAAAAAATTCGCGGTAATATGTGGAAATATGTCGATTACGACGGCGATGGAAAACTTGATCTCTTAATCGGTATCGACGATTGGACTGATTACGGTTGGGATAACGCTTACGATGAACACGGAAATTGGAAAAACAATCAGACGCACGGTTATCTTTACGTTGCAGAAAATACCGGAAGCAATGAACAGCCGATTTACGCAACACCGTTTCTGTTGAAAGATACGGAAGGAAAGAATCTCGAAACGTATGGTTGGCCCTGTCCGAATATGCTTGATTGGAACGGTGACGGCGATCTTGATATTTTGTGCGGCGAATTTAGGGATAGTTTTACCTATTTTGAAAATATCGGAACACGAACCGAACCAAAATACAAAAAAGGTGTTAAATTGACGTTACAAAATGAATCGCCGCTCGTAATGGATATGGGAATGATTACGCCGGTTGCTTTTGATTGGGACAACGACGGCGATTTTGATTTGATTTGCGGTGATGAAGACGGACGAATCGCATTCATCGAAAACACCGGAAAATTCAAGGATAATCGACCTGTATTTTTGGAACCGAAATACTTCAAACAAGAGGCAGACGAATTAAAATGCGGCGCTCTTGTAACACCTTGCGCCTTCGATTGGGATAACGACGGCGACGATGATTTGATTTGCGGAAACGCTTCCGGTTACATCGAATTTATTGAAAATTTAAGCGGAAGCGGAGTTGATCCGCCAAAGTGGAATGTTCCGAAAAGACTTGAAGCAGACGGTAAGATTTTTCGTATCATGGCAGGACCGAATGGTTCGATTCAAGGTCCCATCGAATCGAAATGGGGTTACACAACTCTGACAATTGCCGATTGGGACGGCGATGATTTGCCGGATATTATGGTAAATTCAATTTGGGGTAAAGTGATTTGGTTCAAAAATATTGGCACGAAAAAATCTCCCAAACTTGCCGCCCCGCAACCGGTTGAAGTTGAATGGGAAGGCGAACAACCACGATTGGCTTACGGTTGGCTGCGTCCCGAAGGTAAAGGTTTATTGACCCAATGGCGGACAACTCCGGTCATGTTTGATTTGAACAAAGACGGATTTATGGATTTGCTAATGCTTGACCACGAAGGTTTTCTTGCTTTTTTTGAACGAAAAAAGGTTGATGACAAACCGGTTCTTCTTTCGCCGAAACGAATTTTTGTTGACGAAAACGGTAAAGCAATCCAATTGAACGCTAAAAAATCAGGAGGAAGCGGACGCCGGAAAATTTGTTTCACAGATTATGACGGTGATGGAGCGGTTGATTTTTTCGTTAATTCATCCAACGCCGATATGTTCCAACAAATAAAGTACGAAAACGGGATAGGGACATTCAAAAATAGAGGGCAGATTGATCGCCGCAATATTAGCGGTCACAGTACCAGTCCAACCGTTGTGGATTTCGATAACAACAATATTCCCGACATATTGATTGGAGCCGAAGACGGATATTTTTATTATAAAAAGAATCCGCGAAGTTACGGAACAAAAAATCCTTGACATTATGAATAAATAATAATTGTTCACGGTGATTGTTCCCACAAATATGCTCCTCAATGTCAATAAACAATCTCTGTAATATTTTTGTAATATTTTCATTACCTCATTAAAAAGGTAAAAAATGAGGTAATGAAGTTGGTTTTTTGGGAATTTTTTTGCTGCTGAGGTTGTTTTGTTTGGAAAAATCAGGTAAAAATGAGGTTTATTCAGAGTCTTTGTTCAACAAATGACCGAATAGATACCGATTTTTATCACACCAATTTCTAAACACGGCAACAATTTTTATGCGTATTTTTGTTCTTTTAATTTTTATTTTATCCGTATCAACAATATTTGGTTCGGATATTATGTCGGATTTTGAGGGGAATGATGAATCCATAATTGATTCACATCTAATTGTTACGGCGATAGACAACGGAGTTCAATATCTTAAAAGTCAGCAGAAACCGGACGGGCAATGGCAGTACGAAGTTCCCGGTCATACTCTCGGAGCCACCGCAATGTGTGTTTTATCATTCCTTGATGCGGGTGTTTCAAAAGAGGATTCTTCTCTTATTCGTGGAGTTCAAGCTCTTCGACGGTATCGGGCGGGTGAAAATATTCGCGACACTTATCCGGTTGCGGTACAAACGATGGCTCTTATTCGTTACGGCGATCCAGCCGATCAATCTCTTCTGGAACAAAATGTCCGATGGTTTTTGCAACAACAAATCAATGACGGTTCCGACGGTCAAGGCGGTTGGCAATACAATTCGGGTTTTCGTCATTACAGTACGTTTGAGACTTATTATGTAGGGCTTGCCTTACACGAAGCGGAGCAAAACGGAATTACTGTTCCGAATAATGCTTGGGAACAAATCCGGCGTTTCTGGGAACGGACACAAAATACTGATGGTTCGTGGGGTTATCGTCCGTTATCTCAGGGCAGCGGCGATGCTCATTCCTGTACGACAAACGCGGGAATAATCTCATTGATTCTTGCAACGGGAATCCATGATTCGGGACGGTTTCGGGTTGAAGGCGATCATATCCGATGCGGACAATGGGATCCTTATCAAATTTTTGCACGAATTAATCACGCTTTGAGTTCGTTGGACAAATCGTTAGTCCGGCAACTTAAAACCGGACCAGGCTGGTGGAATATCAATAACATGAATTCGGACAGAATTCATGGAATGCATTGGGTACATTATAATTTGTTTGCTATTGAAAAAGCAGGACGTTTATTGGGGCAGCGTCATATTGGTCGTTATGATTGGTATCGTGAAGGGACAATCTCTTTGCTCCGCCAACTTCGTGAACACCGAACTCATTGGGCGGATCGTTCCGGCGAAACCATTCTGGCAACAGCGTGTGCGGTCGGTTTTCTTGCACAGGGACGCCGACCGGTTATCATTTCAAAAATAGAATCTCCTCCTTCTTACGAAGGCGACCAACATCCGTACGATATTGATCATTTGTTACGGTTTGCCGGTTCACGCTGGAATTTCCCTCTCGGCTGGCAATATCTCGAATTGGACAAAACTCCGATAGAGGAATTGGTTCAATCTCCGGTTCTTTATTTTTCGGGCAACCGGACGCCGTTTACCGGAAATGATACGGAAACGAAAAGGATTGCTGCAAAACTCCGTACTTATCTTGATCAAGGCGGTTTTATTGTTGCGGAAGCCTTACAGGACGATAAAAGTTTCGATACGGGATTTCATGAATTGATGCGGCAGGTTTTTCCCGAACCGGGTTATGAACTCACATTGCTGGAACCTTCTCATCCCATTCGGTCAATTGAAACACAAATTGAACCGGAACAACGCCGTCCGCTTAAAGGAATTACAAGTGCATGCCGGACGAATGTTGTTTATATTCCGGCGGTTGAGGGAAAACCATCGCTTTCCTGTCTTTGGGAGGTTGCCCGTTGGAATGGGCGCAACGATTTGTATTCGTCTGATGTTCGCCGTCAAATTGAGAGCGGTCTCGAAATCGGTTTCAATATCCTGACTTATGCGTTGGATTCCGAACGAAAATATCGGGATCAGGTTACGCAATTAAAATCGTTAAGAAAAAACACGGATTGGAGAGGACATCGCGGGCATGTTTTTCTTGGTTTTTTGTCGCACGGCGAAGCCAATCCGGCGCCGCGTGCTTTGCCGAATTTGCTTCATTGGGTTGAGTCGAATCTTGGTTTATCTGTTACGGAACGGGTTGATTCTGTTGATGTTACGGATTCCGCCTTGTCCGAATATCCGGTTTTGTTTATGTTTGGGCGTCAGGCGTTTCAATTTTCGCCGGAGCAGCGGAATATGTTACGTCAACATCTGGAACGCGGCGGATTCCTTTTTGTCAACTCAATTTGTTCCTCGAAACCGTTTACCGAATCGTTGACTAATGAAATGTATCAAATATTTCCCGATTTGCAGTTGCAGCCGATTCCGCCGGATGATCCGTTGTTTTCTGATGTTTTTGGCGGTTTCAAAATTGACTCGCTGGAACTTTGGCAGCCGGAACAATCTCCCAACCGTGCGGCTATCGTTAATTTGCGCAATGAAAAGCCGGAATTGTATGGAATTTGTTTGGGGGACGGCAAGCGTTGGGCGGTGGTATTTTCGCCGAATGACATTGTTTGTTCTCTTGAAGCCGCCGGTTTTTCAGGTTGTCGCGGCTACACTCCCGACTCTGCCATGCAGCTCGCCGTTAATTTCTTACTTTACTCATTGTCTGCGTATTGATGTAATAAATTGTGGGAACTTCCAAAAACGTATCTATTCAGTCATCTGAAACTATAGGGCAGATGACTGAATATACACCGCAAAGACAATGATTCCGTTTACGACACTCTCCGCTCTCAGTTTTCAACTAAATACTTGCCGGTCATGTACATATTTTTCTTGCGGGCTTAGGAAAAAATCAGAGTGAAAAGGAGGTTTTCTTGGATCATAGTTTGGCAAAAGATTGAATCGATACCAAATTTCTTTTCCATTTTATAGGGTTAAACGACGGGCTTTTTCCAAACCGGACAACAGTTTTTCAAGACCGGAAACAGGTCATTCGTGTCTGGACACAAGTCATTCGGACCCGGATTCGAGTCATTTGCATTTAAATGCGAATTATCCATTTATTGGAGTGAATGATTTGTTTTTGCGAACACGCAGTCAAGAACCGATTGCAAGACGGCGGAATTTCTTTCCTTTATCTTACGGTTAATAATTCAAAAGGTCGGCAAATGTTCGCCAATCTTTTGATTAACAATTCAAGAGGTAAGCACCCCTTCGCCGAAACGCCGCATCGACGTTAGCCGATTGGGAATCGTATTAGTCGGCTAATGCCGACGCAATCGTTGGGTGAAAGCCCCGCGGCGAAGGGTTGCCGACCTTGTGATTGTCAAATTTTTTGAAAATTGGGGTTTTCCAGAATTAAAAATTAGTGTAAACTGCCCGCTCTCAAAAAATAACACCAAATAAAACGTCTTCAATAACATCTTTCTTAAATTAAGGAGGGATTTCGGGCATGGACGCTCGGCTTTTTTCTTACATTTTTCAACGCGGTTGCGTTCTTGCCCAAACCCTGGCGTTCTTGTTCCTGACCGCCGGAGCTCAGTACGAAACAACAAATTTCACCGTCAATAACGCCCCAACCCTAACTCTCGCCCAAAAATTCTGCGAAACCGCAGAACAATGCCGCTCGGAATTAGCGGTTCTTTGGCTCGGTGAAGTCTTGCCCGATTGGGCGTCAAAATGCAGTATTGCCGTCCACGTCGGAAATCAACTCGGCGCCGGCGGCGCAACCTCCTTCGTGTTCGATAACGGCGAAGTTTACGGTTGGGAAATGGAAATACAAGGCTCCGCCCAACGTATTCTCGATTCCGTGCTGCCCCACGAAATTACACACACAATCCTCGCAACCCATTTTCGTAAACCATTGCCCCGCTGGCTCGACGAAGGCGCCGCAACCTCCGTTGAACATAACTCCGAAAAAGAAAATTACCGGCGAATGTTGCTGAACTTCCTCAGTGAAGATGTCCGAAAAGGTTTGCCGTTCAAGCAAATGGTCGCCCTCAAAGAATATCCCGCCGACCCCATGCCGTTTTACGCCCAAGGTTTTTCCGTCGTCGAATATCTCCTGCTGCTGGGACGTAAAATCGATTCCCGCGAACACCGCCGACTCCTCCGCTTCGCCAAAACCGCTATGGATTCAAACAATTGGCAGGAAGCATTGCAAACACATTACAATATCGACAGTCTCGGCACACTCCAACTCAATTGGGTTCAATGGGTTAATACCGGCTTCACTATTGAGAAAAATTTACCGCTCTTCGCAGAAATAAATGAAAAAGAACCCCCAAATTTACAAGAAAATACCTCGTCCGTAAACCGGTCAATTATGTTAGTCAGCGCAAAACCTGCCCCAATTTCTGTCCCAATTCCTACTCCAATCCCGCAAAAAGACGGAAAATCGGTTTACGAGAAAACGGTTGGGAAAACGGCGGAGAAAACAACAGAGAAAACCCTCCAATACGAACCCGTCCGGTTGGATACGGCAACTCGTTCCGTCCGGCGATAATCTTCTTCCGGCTGAAAATCTACAATCTTTGAAAAAATATTCCTCTGAAATATTACAAAAAGTTTCCCCGCTTTACACTACGGCTTTACATTCGACGGCAATTCCGGTAAATTTATTAAGAGAGTTAATAATTATATTGGAAACGGGCATCGTTTTAACGTTGAAAAATTAGTAATACTTCGGAGGAATATTTGCTAAAATTTTGGTAATTATTCAGCCGAATGTTTCATTTTGCAGCATTCGGAGGGGCAAAAAACAGAAATTGTAGTCCTACAACCGGTAAATGTAGTCCTACAATTGGAAAATGTAGCCCTACAATTGGTGAATGTAGTTCTACAACCGGTAAATGTAGTGATGCAATTGGTAAAATGTAG
>JAITQV010000442.1 GCA_031288765.1 Planctomycetaceae bacterium | reverse complement strand
GTCTCCGTACGTAAAATTCTGGCTCCCAAATCAAGCGGTTGGAAACCAAATTGCAACGCCGTTTCAATCTCCTGATCGGTAAAACTTCCTTCCGGTCCAATAAGAACTGCAATTTGTTTCGGTAACTCACCGGCAAGAATCATTCGCGGCGTTGTTTGTCCCACAGCACCAAGTACAACCGGATGAAGTAGGAATTTTGTCATATCACCTTGCTTCGTCAGGAAATCATTCAGATCTTTGAGCGGCATTTCGTTTGTAATTTCCATGAGGACATTCCGACCGCATTGTTTTGCCGCTTCGATGACATGACGCCGTAACCGTTGAACAACCGCCGTATCGGAACGGGCAACACTTCGCTCCAAATGTAATGGAATTAACCGCGCAACTCCAAGTTCCGCTAATTTCTCCGCTAAAAAACGTTGCCGGTCGCCCTTGGGCAGAGCAGTCGCCACCGTCAACCGGATTGATGATTCGATATTGTCCGGCAACGTTTCAATAATTCGAACCGTAACCGTTGTTTTACCGATAGACTCAACCCGACTCCGGTAAGAAAAACCGGAACCATCAAACAAAATGATTTCGTCTCCGACTTCACCCCGCATAACACGGCTGAAATGATGGGCTTCGCCGCCGCCAAGAACAGCCTGTTCCCCATTAAATACCGAAACCGCCGGATCAAGGAAAAACCGATTACTCATAATACAAAAATCCGTAACTGTCTATTTTTATGAACCACAGAATACACGGAACACACAGAAATCAGTAAATTGCTAAGATCACAAGTTTATTTTTTGAGGATACAAAATGAATACAATAACAAAAAAACATTTTTATAGTCTATTTTTTATAAATAAACTAACCTTGAAGTTGTACGTAAACATTATTACTATTACAAATTTCGTGTATTCAACGGTTAATAAATAGACAATTACAAAAATCCGTCAACAACAATCAGTCAATAAACCGTAATTTTCGCAAATTGGGAATAAGAGCAATTCGTGTTCCGGGAATACGGAGACCGTGAGGCCAATAAACAAAAACGGCTTCGCCAATCAAAAGAGTCCGATCAACATAAAGCGGTTTACCTTCATTCCGCCAAAGACGCCCGTCCGAACTTCGTGTACTATTATCGCCGAGCATTAAAAATTGATCGTTGCCGAGTTTGAAACTTACCGAATTCGTTTTACCAAAACCCTGCCAATATTTGGGATCGGCAAAAATTTTATTGACGATGTTTTCCGTCAACGGATATTCGTCGCGAAAAGGCGGATTCAGTAAATCACATTGCAAATCCAACAAATAATCACAGGCAATATAATATAAATCACGTAAAATTTTGAGGTGTTCGACTTGCACGGCGGCGTCTTGAGAACCGATTCCTGCCGGAGTCAGATCGAGTTGGTTCGGACTTCGATCCCGCGCCAACAGACTGTTCGGCTGACACCAAGTATCGTAACATCCTTTGCCCTGAAAATCAATTTCCTTGCCGTTGACAACAAGACGCAGTTCTTCATCGCAATTACAAAATATCAGATCGAATGTTCCTGAATTGTGAAGCGGTGTCGAAGCAACCGCCAGAGGAAATTCCGGCAAATCGGGAATAGAAAGTGTTGCGTTTCCCGAACGAAGATCAATATTGCACAGAAAAACAACTCCTCCTTTTACTAACCGCAACAAAAACACTCCTTGCGGCTGTTCGATGCGCAACCGGCAGGAAACCGCCAAATCACCCACCCAATTCAATCCCATTCCGCTTAGATTTTTTTGACAAAAAAATTCTTTACGCAGTTTGCCGTCCCGCTGAACTTCCCGCGTGGAAATGGCTAACCCCGAATTAAACATGATCGGATGATCCGGCGAATAAACTATTCCCGAATTATAACAGACAAAATCCGTAACCAATTGCGGGTTATTGATCAATCCGTGCGGCGGCAACATTCCTTGTGACAAATAATACCAGTCATCGGAAGAAGGAGCAATATGCCGGTAATTCAGCCATGTTGTTTCCGTCGGCGAATTTTCCGAAACATTTGATTTTATTTGAAACGATTTATAATCTTCCGAACGCTTCCAATTTTCCTTGTCGTCGAACCAACGGGTCGGCAAACCGGTTTTGTGAAGTTTCGGCAAAACATAATCGTTGTCGTCAACCGGACGCAACACCGAAAGCAAGGCACGAAGCGGTTTCCGTTGAATGGTAAATTCCGTTTCGTTGTCTTTTTTAACAAACACATCGCCGTTGCGAAGAAGAACCGTTTCATTTTCAACACCGACAAGCCGTTTAATATAATTGACTTGCGGTTTTCCCGGAAAACGAAATACCGTAACGTGCCAACGGGTAGGTTCGCGAAAATCAAATTGACATTTGTTGACAAAAATCCGGTCGCCGTTAAACGATTGAAATATTTTTTTATCAACATTGTTATTTCCGACGTACATTGTGTGGCGGCATTGCGGGCAAGTTCCGGCTAAAACGCTCGGCAAATCACGGACGTTTCGCGGATTTTCCACGCCGTCGTTTGATTCTTCGCTGGCGCTGATTTGGAATGGGAAGCCGCATTGTTCACAATAAACATCTTTATGCCGTCCCATCAATGTTGTTGCCATAGAGCCGGTTGGAATGATAAACATTTCCGCAACAAACGCCTTAAAGAAAAACGCCAGAACAAGAGCAACCGCCAATGCCTCGACATATTCCCGAACAACCCGAATATTATTGACGGGTTCTTCCGGTTTGGCGGTTGTTGAAGATTCTTGAGGAATAGATGATTTTTTACGGTTCATTGCAATTTAGGTTGGAAAATAGTTTCCGGTGAAAGTTTTGTTGGTATAAAAGTAAGGATTTTTGTTAATTATACCGTAAATCGGGATGTGCCGAAAGAGCCGGGAAAACCGTTTCTTCGCAAAAAACAATGAAGCGGAAAAAACGTTGTTTGCAGCCGGTTTTCAGACGATTTAACCCCTTAGACTTTATTCGCGGAATCCATTTGCGGAGTCTATTTGTATTGTTGATGGTTTAGAATCAAAATTATTTTCCAACATTTAAACACGGAAGCAAAATTATGAAACGTCATATTTACCGGGTTGTTACGCAGGGACCGCAAGGGGATTACCGTATTCGGGATTACATGAGCGAGGAAGAAATCCGGCACCGTCATATTCAAATTGGTACGGATGATTGTAGTACGGATATAAGTCTTCGCGGTCGTCCTGTTTTCAAGGGATTAATCGGACCAATGCCCGAACCCGGTGGAGTGATTCGGTATGAATCGCCGGATGTTTTCGAGCAGATGACCAAAGAATGGAGCGAATCCAAACGAAAACGCCGAACACGAACTCAAAAACCCGTAATCATCGAATTTCAAAACAAAGCCGAATTGCAAAATCAATAACTGCAAAATCAATAATTGCAAAAAATGAACGAAAAATGAGTTTTGAACCGGATAAAATATAAATAAGAACAACGATGTTGACCAAACTTATTAGCAGAAATTTTAAGGGATTACCCGATTGTGAAATTGAATTGGAACGCAATGTTGTTTTTGTAGGACCGAATAACTCCGGTAAAACAACTGCTTTGCAGGCGTTGTCGCTTTGGGAAGCCGGTTTGAGAAATTGGTTGTCCAAGCGTTTAGGCGAAATCCAATCACGTAAACGTACCGGTGTTACCATCAACCGCAGAGATTTAATCACTATCCCAATCGGTAACACAAAATACCTCTGGAAAAAACAACGTGTCCGCATCGGTAACACAAATTCCGCAAAAAAACAAAAAACGGAAAATGTTCTGATTACAATTATTGTTGAAGGGATTCTTGACGGTGAGGTTTGGAGTTGCGGATTTGATTTTGATTACAGCAATGCCGAAACATTTTATTGCCGTCCTTCTCAAAATGACAATAACATCTTGAACAATCCGACCGACAAACAACGTGAAATGTTGCAATCAATCCGGATGGCTTTTTTACCGCCGATGTCGGGACTTATTGCCAACGAAGTAAAATTGGAACAAGGCGCAATTGATGTTCGTATTGGCGAAGGACAAACTGCACAAGTATTGCGAAACCTCTGTTATCATTTCCATCAACAAAATGAGTCAAATAATTGGCAGGGATTATGCGACGTATTATATTCGCTTTTTGGTGTAACCTTGTGCGAACCGGAATATGATCCTGCCCGCAGCGAGATTTCAATTTATTATTATGAACGGGATGAAAATAATCTCAAAGACCGTCTGGAACTTTCTTCCGCCGGACGCGGAATGTTGCAAACGTTGTTGATACTTACATTTCTTTATTTGCATCGCGGCGCGGTGGTTTTACTTGATGAACCGGATGCGCATTTAGAGATATTGCGGCAAAAACAAATTTATGAAAAGATAAAAACGGTTGCTAAGGAAAACAACGGACAGGTTATTGTTGCAACACATTCGGAGGTTGTGCTTAATGAATCTGCGGAACATGATACCGTAATTGCGTTCATTGGCAAGCCGCATAAACTCAATGATCGTTCGCAACTTGCCCAATCGCTGGTAAGTATTGGTTGGGAACAATATTTTCTTGCGGAACAGAGTGGTTGGGTTTTATATCTGGAAGGAGCAACCGATCTGGACATGTTGCGCGCGTTTGCAAAATTATTGAAACATCCGGTTGAAGAGGAATTGAAAATGCCGTTTTGTCATTTCATTGGTAATAATTCGCCGAAAAATGCGGAAAAACATTTTTACGCGTTAAAAGAAGCAAAGAAAAATTTACACGGATATGCGTTATTTGATCGGATTGAAAACACAAAAATTAAATCGCAAAACGGATTAACCGAATATTCGTTAAAGCGGCGGGAGCTGGAAAATTATTTTTGCAATGAAAATATTCTTATACGCTGGGCAAGATGTTATATGTCGAGTGATGTAACGGAACCATTGTTGAAACATGATGAACAAGCCGAACAAGATGTACGTGAAAATATTATGAAGGAGTGTATTACCGAGTACACGAAATTATTGATTGAATATCAAAGAAAGGCGGATTCACTTTGGTCGCCGAAATTAAAGGCGAGTGATGATGTATTGAATCCGTTATTGTCGAAATTTTTTGAAAGGCTGGGACACAATTCACAAGTTCAAAAAGCACGTTTCTATGAATTGATTTCGTTTATGTTGCCCGAAGAAGTTGATAAAGAAATTGCGAAAGTTTTAAATGATATTTATTGTATCGCCTCAAAATACCGCTGAAATATTATGATTTCCGTAGGAAATCCCTATCAATAGAAAATTAA
>JAITQV010000429.1 GCA_031288765.1 Planctomycetaceae bacterium | reverse complement strand
GGAACTCCCGGAAACTTTTTGGGAACTCCCGGAAACTTTTTGGGAACTCCCGGAAACTTTTTGGGAACTCCCGAAAACTTTTTGGGAACTCCCGAAAACTTTTTGGGAATCCCGAAAACTTTTTGGGAATCCCGAAAACTTTCGTTGGAAATCTGGAATATTACGAATTTCCTTCCGTTCCGAAAGGATCATAACCAATTTACTAAACCCTATTAACATTGTTTTGCCAAAATTATGACTAAAAACTTCCTTAGAATTGTGTTTTGCTGTACATTTTTATCTGCTGTTGCCGTTTTCGGTCAGGTTCTTCCGAATCAGGTAAACCTATTTGAAAAAACGAATTTGTCCGAATGGGATTTTCACACGGACAAAGAAGGTGTTGCGGCGGAAAAGGTTTATTCTTTTTCCGATAACGGGATTTTGTTGTGCAAGGGTGAACCGTTCGGTTGGCTCGGTACCAAAGAAGAATACAAAAATTTCAAATTATCTGTTGATTATCGTTGGTCTCCCGGAGTGAAACCAACCAACAGCGGAATTTTTCTCCGCTTGAACCAACAACCGGAAAAAACATTTTTACCGCGTTGTGTTGAAGTTCAGTTGGCGTCGAAGAGTGCCGGCGATCTTTACGGATTTCACGGCATGAAACTTCCCGCTCCTGCCGGAATTGCCGAAGGGCGGGCTTCGGCAAGAGACGGCGGCGAAAAATTCGGTTTGATTAACGGTCTCAAAAAAATCGCCGACCTCGAAAAGGAACCCGGACAATGGAATATGTTGGATATTCTTTGCAGTAACGGATTGATAGTTATTGTTGTCAACGGTGTTATCGTCAACTGGGTTACCGATGCCGAACAAACAGCCGGTAAAATCGGTTTTCAATCCGAAGGCGGTCCCATCGAATTTCGCAACGCCGTTCTAACCGTTTTGCCGTAAAAAAGTAATTGTCTATTTATTAACCATTGAATATACGAAAAAAATAATCCGCAGATTACGCGGATTTTCACAGATATAGATTTTCAGTAATATTTCATCGGAATTTGCCCAAACGTAACGGATGGTAATCGTTTCCTTGCAAAAATCTGCGTCATCTGCGGACTGTTTTTTTCGAATATTCGGTGGTTAATAAAAATAGACGGATACTGTTTATCTTATGTTTGCCTGTTTACGATTATCTTAAAAATTTTGAAACAATCAACCCATCTTCAATTTCAACCCTACCTATGGGCTTAGGAAAAAATCAGGTTGAAAATAAGATTTGTCCCACACCATTACTCAACAAATGACTGAATAAATACTGTTTGTTTTTTGAATCAGGTTGACAAAAGATTTATTTTTACTATCTTTTGAGGAACTTTGGAAAGTTCCGCGTGCCAACAATCAAAAATAGAATAGAAAAGAGGAAGTTGATTTTGGGGAATTTTCGGAAACGATTGTTTCGGAAACGATTGTTATTGATGTTGAATTTGAACCACCAAGAGGTTTACGATGCCAAAATATATTATTCCCGCAAATTATAAGCCCATTTTTAAATTTCGGGAGATTGAAACCGCTATCAAAGGAATTAAAGATGATTTCGAACGCGCTTTGTCCACACAGTTGGGGTTGTTGCGGGTAACCGCCCCGATGTTTCTCGATCCGACCACCGGTCTCAACGATAACCTGAACGGTGTTGAAAAACCGGTAAAATTTTATGCTGCCGATGTTCAAAAGGAGGTCGAAATTGTTCAATCGCTTGCTAAATGGAAACGTTATGCTCTTTACAAATACGGTTTCCGCCCCGGCGAAGGGCTTTATACCGATATGAACGCCTTGCGACCCGATGAAACAATCTCGCCGATTCATTCATTTTATGTTGACCAGTGGGATTGGTGTAAAGTCATGAAACGCGACCAACGGAATCTTGAATTTCTCAAAGCGACAGTCGAATCCATTTTCGGAGCAATCAAGTCAACGGAATACCGTGTTTGCTCCCAATACGCTCAAATCAAGCCGATTTTGCCGGAAAAAATCTCTTTTATTACAAGCGAAGAATTGCAAAGAAGATTTCCGGCGCTTACTCCGAAAGAGCGTGAAACGGTTGTTTGCAGGGAAGCGGGGGCGATTTTTGTGATTGGAATTGGCGGGGAATTGCCGGACGGAACGATTCACGATGGTCGTGCGCCGGATTACGACGATTGGTCAACACCGCGCGAAGGCGGTATCGGATTGAATGGCGATATTTTACTCTGGCATCCGATATTGGAAACCGCTTTGGAAGTTTCGTCTATGGGTATTCGGGTTGATGCGGAAACGTTACGGCGGCAGGTCAAAATCCGGCAATGCGAAGATCGGCTTAAATTATTATTTCACAAAAGTATTTTGAGCGGTGAACTGCCGCAAACAATCGGCGGCGGAATCGGACAATCACGACTTTGTTTGTTCATGCTCCGTGCAATCCATATCGGTGAAGTTGCTTGCGGGCTTTGGCACGAAGAAATGGTTAAAGATTACGCCAACGCCGGCGTAACACTATTATAATCATCAGGTTAGTTAATAGTGAATAACTAATAGTGGAAAACGTAAGCGGACTCAATACGTTGCGGTAATAATTCCGCTTGCGTAGCTCTCCACATATTCTTTGTGTAATATTTTACGGAGTCATTTTGAGCAAGACGCCATGACCCGGCAATATCCATTCGCCGTATTTTGTGAAATCGGTCGGCGACGGCAAACCGTCAATCGGCGAAATTTTTTCGATTTTCCGATACGTTTTGACGGTATCAGGTTTGTATCGAACCGAGTATGCCAAACTACAATTGACCAACATCACATAATCGTTACCGTCCTGACTTGCAAACTCACCAACCATCACCGCAGGAACCGTTTTGTTAAAACCTCGCGGCGAAGCGGTTGCCGTAACATTCTTTATTAATTTACCCGGAAGAGTTGAAAGATTGGGAACCGGTGTCGGCGATGTAAAATAAACACCGGTTGAATCCAATTTGTTCATAATTGGTCCCTAATACTAATGCTGCTGTATTATTTGTAGTATTATTGTAATTTCTTTTATATCAAGGAATTATGTTGTTATTTTGACTTTTGATTTTTTCTTATCTTTTTTTTATAACTGGGCACCTCTAAAAATTTAATAAAATTATTTGTAAGTCCTTATTTTTCAATAGCAAAAATTTGTAAAACTGAATTTTTAGAGGTGCCCAACTGTCTATTTAAATCTGAAATTGGGAGGTACAAAAATAAAAAAATCATAATTAGACCTTTTCCCTAACTTAAAAATATGAAAAGTACACAATTTAGGCAATCATAAAAATAAGGCATTTTTGCTATGTTTTCGGTGTTTAAGCAGGTTAGGGAAAAGGTCTATTAACTATTAACTATTAACTATAAGGTTGCCTACCTCTTGATTAGAAATCTTTAAGAAAAAATTCCGCTGAAATAGTGCCGAATTTCTAATCACAATCCCGAACCCCGATCCGCAAATCCCTAACCACAAATCCCTAATCCCAAACCCCTAACCAAAAAATCCCAAAACCATTCTTCATACTCCCCAATACTCCCCAGTTGAGAAAAATCATTTTTTTATTAAAATGATTCGGACATTTTGGAAGGTTGTTACGGTGTGGACAGCCTAAAATTTCAACCCGAAAATTGAACCGCCGCCTCAAGATTCCCAATTTCAGAAAAGTCTTAAACAGTGCGCCGGTTTAACCCCCGTTGTAATTGACGGGACAAACAAACCCATGTCCGAACTCCACGAAGAATGCGGCGTGGCGGCAATTTACCATTTTCCCGCCGGTGATTTGTCGCCGCTTAGCCCCGCCCAAGGACGCGAAGAAGTGTCCTATCTCATGCCCCGAATGTTGTTGGATTTGCAAAATCGCGGTCAACTCGCCGCCGGTTTTACAACCTATTCCCCTTTTCGGAAGCAATTGATCGATACCCACAAGGAAATCGGCTCCGTCTCCGAAGTTTTCTTTTCTTCAAAACGAACCATGTTTATGGATTTGATGAAAGAATACGCAGGACGTGCTGCTATCGGGCATGTTCGTTACGCAACTTGCGGGCGTGATGACCGGAGTTACGCTCAACCCTTCGAACGGCATCACATCAAAAAGCATAAATGGTTCAGTTTTGCCTTCAACGGGCAACTCGCCAACTACAACAACCTCCGCGAAACCCTCCTCAATGACGGAAATACTTATCTGGCACGGGAAACCGATACGGAAGTGTTTATGCATTATATTTGTGCCGCCCTTTCGCCGCAGGAAGAACCCAACCTCCTCGATGTTTGTCAATCATTGGCACATCTTTTTGACGGTTCTTACAGTATGGTGTTTCTGAACGCTCTCGGCGAAATGTTTGTTGCACGCGACCCGCTTGGTATGAAACCGCTTTGTTATGCCGTAGAAGGTTCGTTGTTTGCCGCTGCCAGCGAAAGTGTTGCTCTTTTCAATCTCGGTTTCGATGCCAAAAATATCAAAAATGTGGAGCCGGGTCAGGTGATTCTTGTCAATGAAAAGGGAATCCGGTTGAAACGTTTTGCCGAACCGAAACAACCCGCTCATTGTTTTTTCGAATGGATTTATTTTGCCAATGTTGCCAGCACGATAGACGGCAGAAGTGTTTATCTTGCACGGAAAAATCTTGGGGCGGAATTGGCGCGGCAGGAGCGGGCGAATCATGATGTTGTGATTGACGATGATACTATTGTGGTTCCGGTTCCCGACACGAGCAAAGCCGCTGCGGATTCGATGGCTTTTGAACTGGGGATTCCGAGCCGCGAAGGTCTGATCCGTAACCGCTACAGCGGACGGACATTCATCGAAGGCGGAGCACACCGTTGGAAAAAAGCGGAAACAAAATATACGCCGTTACGGGAGGTGTTGGAAGGGAAAAAAATTCTGCTCGTGGAAGATTCCATTGTCCGCAGTACAACAATGCGGGTGTTGTTGCAGCGGATTCGGGAACTGGGGCATGTTAAGGAAATTCATGTTCGGGCGGCGTGCCCGCCGATTATTGGTCCCTGTTTTTACGGTATTGATATGTCCACTTACAGCGAACTGTTTGTTCCGCAATATATGGACGGCGCGCCGTTGGAAGAGTGGGAGGTTACGGGCGAAATTGAAAACCGCATGGCTTGTGATCTTGGGGCTGATACATTGCGGTATCTGCCGATTAATTCTGTAGCAAAAGCAATCGGATTACCGGAAACGGAGCTTTGCCGTGCCTGTATTACCGGAAAATATCCGACTCTCTGGGGTAAAAAACTTTCCGCCGAAGCCTTCGATGAATACCAAAATGACCCCGCAAGACTTGAAGGACAAACCTTTGACGGAAAAAGATTCTGCCTGATCGGAGGAAGATAAAAAATA
>JAITQV010000371.1 GCA_031288765.1 Planctomycetaceae bacterium | reverse complement strand
ATATCTTGTACTGTGTCAAGGGATAAACGTAATATTCTGTTGTTGGGACTCATTGACCGGAAATTTCGCGGAATTTTGCCGACAAAAGGCAGGCAATCCTTCGCCAAAAATTCATAAGGCAGGCGGTGGTGGGTGAAAACCCTTCGCCGAAGGTTTTTCACCCACCACCGCAATGTAGGTGTGAACATTATTCGCCTTTGCGATTATATTTTTAACAGCCGCATACGAACTATCCGCTCCCCACTATCAATCTTCCACTAAATTAAGAGTCGTCTTCGTCTTCGGAAAACCGTTTGCGAATACTCACAAATTGATCCTCGCGGGCAAGGAAACATTCGACAACATCAGGATCAAAATGTTTACCACACCCCTCAAGAATGACCGACTTCGCAGAATCGTGAGTAAACGCCTGTTTGTACACACGTTTGGAAATCAACGCATCATAAACATCGGCTAAAGCAATTATCCGACCACAAAGCGGAATATTTTGCCCCGCTAAACCGTTGGGATAACCGGTGCCGTCATATTTTTCGTGGTGTGTTGCGGCAATATCGCGCGCCATCTTCAGAAAGGAAACTCCGGGAAACTTGCCAAGTGCCGCATCCAATGTTTGGGCGGCAATGGTTGTGTGTGTTTTCATAATTTCAAATTCATGAGGATCAAGCCTGCCCGGTTTCAGCAACACCGAATCGGGAATCCCCACCTTGCCAATATCATGGAGCGGACTGGTCTGGAACATCAGACGTATAAATTCGGGATCAATGATTTCCTGATACTTTTCGAGAGTTGCCATTTGCTGCGATAACGCACGGCAATAATATTGAACACGTTCCAAATGAGCGCCGGTATCGACATCACGTGATTCGGCAAGCTTTGCCAACGCAAAAATGGCAACATCACGAGTCTCCAACGAAAGAATCCGCTCTCCCGCCCGAAGACGTGCCAACACCTCATCAGGTTTATACGGTTTGGCAATAAAATCGTCCGCTCCGGCAGAAAGCCCCTGAACCATCTCGTCCAAAGAACCATGCGACGTGAGCAACAGAAAATAAACATAACCGGTAAACTCCTCCGCTCGAACCGCACGGCAAAATTCGAGACCATTCATCACCGGCATCTCCCAATCGGAAACCACCATACGGCAAGCACTCCCTTCGAGTGTCTTCAAACCTTCCCGACCATTCATCGCGGTTAAAACTTCATAACCGGCGCTTGTCAAAAGCCCCTTTAATGCCGTTAAAGCAAGCTTACTATCGTCAACAATCAATACTTGCATAGTTTTGTGAATTCCGCTCTGTTTAATCGCCCTGTTTAATCGCTCTGTTTAATACGGTACCGTATCGTATTCAAAGATTATAATAAAAGAAGCTTCCGAACATTTAATCAAACAATAGGTGACAAAACCTCCCGTTAATACGTTTGTCAGTGATCATTATACTTTTTTTGAACACGAAAGCAATGCTCCCGACAAGATTTATTAAATTTACTCCGGCTTAACCCTCAAAACACAAGAGCAGACTCAATAAGAACAACCCGTAAATCACAAACATTGGTTCCGGTGGCTCCGGTTTTAAGCAAACTTCCCAACGGCTCAAAAAAACGGTAAGCGTTGTTGTGCCGAAGAAATGTTTCGGGCTGAAACGCCGGATCGGTTTTGCGCTTCTCTTGAAATTCAGACCAAACAACCGAGTCAATCCACGCTCCCGCCGCATCCGTCGGTCCGTCTTCTCCATCGGTTCCGCCGGAAAGAATCGCCAAGTTCGGAAAAGCATCGGGACGGGTTTCGAGTTCCAAACGATTCATAAGACGCAACAATGCCGCCAAAACAAGCTGTTGATTACGCCCGCCTTTTCCGCGTTGCTCCGGCGGAACCAACTTCACAACCGGTTCCCCCCCGTGAATCAAACAGTTGGAATGTTTCATAAGTAATGCTAAATCCGCCAGATTGGCTCCAACCTCTTCGGCAAAACCCTCGCTTTGCCGGGAAACGTGCATCGTGTAAGAATATCCCCGCCGAAGTGCTTCCGAACCTGCCGCCTCCACCGCTGTTGCAAGATTACCAATGATCAGATTCCGTACAAAACCGCCTTGCGAATTAGGTTCCGGTTCGGGGTTGGGTTCGGGGGCGGAGGACGCCGGCAATAACCGCCGCTGAAGTTGTTGCTGAAGTCGCCGCTGAAAATAACGGCAAATACGAAATAAAGCGCGTTGGCAAACCGGTAATGTTTGCTCATTGCTGTTGGCGGTTGATTCGGGATCGGAGTTAAAAACTTGCTCAACGATGGAAGGGGCAAATTGACGGAGCACCGCAACAGCATCGGATATGGAACCGGTGTTGTCAACGGTAGGACCGGAAGCAATCACATCCAACGGATCGCCCAATACATCCGACAGTATTAAACTGATAAGACGTTTGCCGCGGCAAAGCGATTTAAGACCGCCGCCCTTAATACAACTGATTTGTTTGCGAACCGTATTCAATTCCTGAATTGTTGCGCCGGATTCGCTCAGAAAACGGGTTAATTCCAGCTTTTCCCGCAAAGAGATTTCGGGTACCGGTGCAGGGAGTAAAGCAGAACCGCCGCCGGAAAGTAAGTTTAAACATAAATCGTTGGGGCTTAGGCTTTGGGCTAATTTGAGGATTTTGCCGGTTCCTTCAACTGCGGCTTCTGTGGGTTCGTTCACGCCCATCGGACGTGCCGGATGAAGAACAATCTTACGAAGCGGCTTAACATTATCCTCAGGAACATTAACCCAACCCGTGATTTCCTTCCGGTTAAACAACGGAGCCAAAATAGATTCAAGCGTTTCCGCCATTGCCCCTGATGCTTTGCCGCCGCCGATAACAACAATGCGATCAATTTTGTTGAGCGGATAATGTTCGCTGCCGATTTGCAGGTTATCGCCGCAAAGCGAAACGGAATTACGAATCAGACGGTCAACCCGAACACCTTCAACTCCGGCGTTCCAAATGGCTAATAAATCTTCACGAAGTTGTTGCGGACTATGCGGCATCGTAAAATAACCATCTCATTAGAAGAGGACATTGAGGACAAAAATCGAATCTATTCGATCATCTGCTAAGAAAATAGGGCTGAAAGCCCTATTTTCGGGATAGCGGACTGAATAGATACAAATAACCTCCGCCCTTTTTGATATTGGTGTTTATTACAAAACAAAATACCTGAATAACCCAAAACTTATCAAGGCATTAACGTTTTGAGAATTGTGTACCGCGTCGGGCTTTATGGAGACCGTATTTTTTACGTTCCACTTCCCGTGCGTCACGGGTTAAAAGACTGTGTTCGCGTAATATGGGTTCTGTT
>JAITQV010000540.1 GCA_031288765.1 Planctomycetaceae bacterium | reverse complement strand
GTTTCATCTCTCGTGAGATAATTTTTATCTCATGTGAGACGGATTTCATTTATCGTGAAATGGGTTTTATTTTCGAGAGATAGGTTTCATCTCTCGTAAGATGAGTTTTATCTCATGTGAGATAGTTTTCATTTCATGTGAGGTTTTTCGGCTTTTGTAACACCTTTTTATCATTTTGCAGGCAAACGGCAGGCAACCGTGTGCCGAAGGATTTTCACTCACGGCTTTCACCTACAGTCGCCTACCTCTTGATTGGAAACCTTTAAGAAAAATCACAAACTCCCAATTGATGATTTCAAATAGTACATTTGTGATAGTGTATTTGTGAATGACCGAATAGATATGATTTGTTTTTTAACGCGGAACACGTTGAAATTTTGCGGAATAATGCGGAAGTTAGAGTTCTGCGTTTTTCCGCGTTAAAAAAACAATCCAAACGTATCTATTCGGTTAGCGGAAAATAGGGCTGAATAGACACTAAAAGGGCACCTCTAAAACTTAGAACAAGTTAAAGACGTTAACTATATTTTTTAAGTTCGTCAATCTTGTCGGTTTTTTCCCATGTGAAATCGGCATCATTCCGCCCGAAATGCCCGCCGGCAGCGGTTTTACGGTAGATAGGTCGCCGTAAATCAAGAATTTTAATAATTCCGCTTGGTGTTAACGGAAAAACATCCCGAATAATTTTTGATAATTTTTCTTCGGAAATTTTTGAAGTTCCCCGCGTCTCCACACAAACACTGACCGGTTCCGGTACACCGATAGCGTATGCCAACTGAATTTCACAAACATCCGCCAAACCCGCCGCAACAACATTTTTAGCGACATAACGTGCCATGTAAGCGGCACTTCGGTCAACTTTTGTGGGGTCTTTACCGCTGAAGGCGCCGCCGCCGTGTGACGCCCAACCGCCATAAGTGTCCACAATAATTTTGCGACCGGTCAAACCGCAATCACCATGAGGTCCGCCCACCACAAATTTGCCGGTCGGATTGATGTGATACTTAATATTAGTAGTATCAAGGTTTTTCGGCAAAAGCGGTTGAATGATATTGGGAACGATATATTCGGCAATTCCTTTTTGATCAATATCGGGATCGTGTTGTGTGGAAACAACAATCGTGTCAACCCGAAGCGGTTTTAATCCGTCAAATTCAATTGTAACCTGACTTTTGCTGTCGGGACGAAGCCAGGAAACATCGTTGTTGAAACGGGCTTCGGTCAATTTGTTTGTAATCCGGTGGGCAAGAGCAATCGGAAGCGGCATCAACTCCGGCGTGTGATTACAAGCGTAACCAAACATCAATCCCTGATCGCCCGCACCGATTTCTCCGGCATGACGTCCGTCTTTGTCATCGTCAACCCCCTGTTTAATATCGGGGCTTTGCCTGTCCAGTGACACCATCACGGCGCAAGTATCCGCGTTGATTCCCCATTCGTCGTTGGTGTACCCGACCTTGCGAATCGCATCCCGAACAACCGTTTGATAATCAATTTTCGCTTTTGTGGTGATTTCGCCGGCGATGATGGCAATACCTGTTGTTACCAACGTTTCACAAGCAACACGGCTATAAGGGTCTTCAGTAAACAATGCGTCCAAAACACTGTCGGAAATCTGATCAGCCAATTTATCGGGATGTCCCATACTGACTGCTTCGCTTGTAAATAATTTTTTAGACACGTTAAACTCCTTTTCTAAAATTATATAACCTAGTATTTGTCTAGGAATTTGTGAAAAACAACTACGCTTATATTACCGGAAACAACGATTTCTTGCAAGGCGGAAAGTGACTATTTTCAAAAATATTTAGTAATATTTCAGCGGAATTTTTTGACTGTGTAAGAATTTCGCCAAATACCCTTATTTTCAACCTGATTTTTCCAAACAAAACAACCTCAGTCGCCAATAATTCCCCCACAAAACCAACCTCATTAGCTCATTTTTTTGTTTTTAGTAGTTGTTGCAGGGCGTTCGCCATTTCCTCGGTCACTTTATATTTTCGTTGTTGTAAGGTTTTGAAAATACTCATTAAGATCGCTTGTGTTTGGGCGCCTTGTTCACTCCGGTTGTAGTAACTATTTTTACGCATCACTACAGCGCCTCGTATTTGGCGTTCCGTAAAAGGAAATTGAACGCCTTCACGCAGAGTTGAATGCAAAATAGACCGCAGATTACGCAGATGCTCACAAAATGAAAATCTGCGTGATCTGCGGACTTCTCTCCTTGTTCTCTGTGGTTAATAAAATAAACAATTACATATTACGTTCCTTCTAATAACCAAGAACACGTTTTGCTTCGGGAAGAGACGTTTGCCCCCTCTCTATGCAACGAACAACATTCTCAACAAGCGGTATCATTCCCTGTTCCCGCGCCAATTGTTGAAGAATTCCTGTTGCGCGGCGTTCGAGAATCGCACGGGCAATCTCTTCGTTTTCAAGCGGCAAAATCTCCGCAACCGGTATCCGTCCCGTATAACCGGTTCCGCCGCAATAAGAACAACCGCAAGGTTCAAAATATTGCCGAACCGTTAAATTGTTCCCCTGCAACCGGATTTCCAATTGTTGCTCCGTTTTTTTTGAACAGGAACAAAGCCGTCTTAAAAGTCTTTGGCAAAGCAAAAAAGCAATACTGCTGCGAAGAACAAACGGTTCAATACCAAGTTCCAGAAAACGTCCGATGGATTCCGCCGCACTGCCGCCATGAAACGTACTAATCAAAAGATGTCCGGTTAACGCCGCCTGAAATGCGGCTTCCGCAGTGCGGCGTTCCCGAATCTCCCCAACCATCAATACTTCCGGGTCTTGCCGCATCATATATTGCAACATCCGATCAAGCGAAAGTGTACGGAACTTTTCACCGTGTTCCGCCCCGCCGGAATCGGAACGCGAAGAAACTTCAATTTGCGCAACACCGTCAATCGCGTGTTCGATTGGGTCTTCTAAAGAAACAATACTTCGGGTTGTTTCGCCGGAATTTGCCAATTCACGAAGCATTGCGTACGCGGTTGTTGTCTTACCGCTTCCCGAAGGACCGACAATTAAAACCGCACCGCTTCGCCGTGTAACCGTTTCATGGAGAAGTTGCCGAACCGGTTCTTCAAAACCCAACGATTCAATGGATTGGTGTTGATTTTCCGGCGAAAAAAACCGGACAACAATTCGTTCACCGAAAAGAGTCGGAGCGGAACTTATCCGCATTTCCTGAGCAATTCCTTCAATCCGCCCGCTCCGAACACGCCCTTCCTGAGGAACATCAACCTTGTACGTCAAAAGCCCGGCAAAAACTTTAAGCCTCGCCGCAATTTGACCGGAATGCTCCAACGGTAAACAACCAAGAATATGCAAAACCCCGTCAATCCGAAACCGTACCTCAACACCGTTGCGACTCGGTTGGAAATGAATATCGCTTGCAGACAACGCCGCAGCACCGGCAAGAATCTTATCAATCAATACAACAATAAAATCGCCCGGCTGTTTCCGTGATTCCCGAAGCCATGTCTCAAAGTGTTCCGCAACGGTTTGTAACATGGCGATTTACGATTGAAAACCGGTTATCCGTTAAAAAAAACGCCCGTTTCGCCATCACCCGGCAATAAAATATTAAAATAGAAAACCGTTTTCTATTTAATTTTAGTATTGGGATCCAATTTCTTTTTGGAATTAAGTTCTTTGTTGACCGCTTTCAGATCTTCTGATGTTGCTTCCGCGATAGCATTCGGGTTGGGGATAATCGCCCAATTAACCGCTTCTTCGGCGGGATATTCAATCTCATAGGGAATTTCTTTGAAGGTTGCGTGTTGGAAGATCAGGTCGATGGCTTTGCGCTCGATAATTTGATTTCGGAGAATATCCATGTGACCGGCTTTTTTTTCGATTTGCGCCCGAACTCTTCGCGGCGACGAATTGTTTTGTGCGGCAATAAGCCCGATTTCCAAATCAATATCTTCTTCCGTTTCTTCGATACTTTCAACTTCCGCAAGTTTTTCAAGAATAAAATGTTCTTTCAAGGAGCGGGCGGTTTCTTCCAGAAGGTTTTGACGGAGAGCATTGGCGTAAGATTGAATTTGCTCCTCGCTGTAACCGCTCCGCTGGAATTCCAAAATTTTCCGTTGAAATTCCCGTTCCGACTGACGTTCCAGCAATTTCAGCGGCAATTCCCAATCAATACCGCCAACCAGCACTTCGGTAACCTGACGCCGAGCCTGAAGCCGTTGCTCATGTTCCAGCTGCCGCTGCAACGTATCCAGAACCGAATCACGAAAATCGGCTTCGTTATTATAACCGCCGAGACGTTGCAAAAAGGCTTCCGAAAGAGCCGGAATTTCCAGTTTTTTGACCGCCAGAATCTCAAAAACCGCATCAACGGTTTTCTTTTGAAATTCGGGGTTGGCGGCATTTTCTGTTAACGTGATTTGTGTTGTTATCACATCGCCCGGTTTAGCGCCGGTGAACACGGTATCGAAGTTTTTGAGAAAACCGTCGTGGAATGAAAGCACGGGGCGAATCCGAATGGTTTCACGGTCAATCGAAGAAAGAATTTGTTCGTCCGATTTGAAGGTCAATTTGGTTTCAATGTAATCATCGGGTTCGGCGGGTTCGGTTTTATGTTTAAGTTCGCCGTGATTTTCCAGAATTCGTTTAATTATCTTGTCAATATCGGCGGCGGAAAAATCCCGAACCGGTTTTTTGAGTTTAAGCCCTTTCCATTCGGGGAGGTCAAATTCGGGGCGGACTTCAATTCCAAATTCAAATATAAAAGGTCCTTCGGCGGGCAGAATGAGGGAATCGTATTGGAAATCCGGTTCACTGATTGGTGTGAAATTATCACGGCTGCTTATTTGGGTCAAAGCGTCGGTAACCAGACTATTTTTCACCTGTTCCGAAACATCTTTTTTGAAGCGTTTTTCAATGAGTTTTTGCGGAGCCATTCCCGGACGGAAACCGGGGACATAGGCTTTTTTTGCAAGCTCGACAAACTCTTT
Organism: Planctomycetaceae bacterium; assembly: GCA_031288765.1. Lineage (GTDB taxonomy): Bacteria > Planctomycetota > Planctomycetia > Pirellulales > Thermoguttaceae > WRKP01. The sequence goes on along the minus strand of JAITQV010000540.1, from coordinate 1,812 downwards.
TTGAAAATACCGATCCACTTCGGACGGCGGAATCGTTATTTTGATACGGCGTTCGCAGGCGCTGATTTTTTGAATATCGGCGGACAACGCCATTTCTTCTGTTTTTACAATATCAACAGGTTCTTCGGAATGAGTCATTGTGATTGAAATGGAAAAAGCCCCGTTTATAAACCCAATTGGGACATTACATTATGTGGGAATAAAAAAGCCCAGCCTTCTTGGGACTGGGTTTTTACCCTGAATCGGAAAACCGCCCGACGGTCATTGACCTGAAAAGCGGGCGAACGGGTTCGAACCGTCGACAACGACGTTGGCAACGTCGTGCTCTACCAACTGAGCTACGCCCGCAACAAAATAATTCAACAATTCAATCATTAAATTATTTTCGCCAAATTATAATGATTAGGTTTTGATGTGCAAGCGGGGGGCAATATTTTTTTCCATAATCTTTCAGCGGAGTTTTGATAAAAGTTTGGTCTCTATTCTGTCCTTGGTTGAGCAAGGTGAAGACAAACCTTATCTTCAACCTGTTTTTTTCAAACAAAACAACCTTAGCAACCAAAATTTCCTCACAAAATCAGGTTGAAAATAAGGTTCTGCGGAAACTTTCCACTGAATAGATGCCGTTTCTCTAAACCGATTCAACTACAACCGGTACCGATTCTAGTCCAACCGGTACCGATTCAAGTCCAACCGGTACCGATTCAACTCCAATCGGTACCGATTCAACTCCAACCGGTACCGATTCAACTCCAATCGGTACCGATTTAACTCCAGTCGGTACCGATTCAACTCCAGTCGGTACCGATTCAACTCCAATCTGCATGGTTTCGAGTTCAATCTGCAAGGTTTCAAGTTCAATCTGCATGGTTTCGAGTTCAATCTGCAAGGTTTCGAGTTCAATCTGCAAGGTTTCAAGTTCAATCTGCAAGGTTTCGAGTTCAATCTGCAAGGTTTCGAGTCCAATCTGCAAGGTTTTGAGTTCAATCTGCAGGTTTCAAGTTCAATCTGCAAGGTTTCAAGTTCAATCTGCAAGGTTTTGAGTCCAATCTGCAAGGTTTTGAGTCCAATCTGCAAGGTTTCGAGTTCAATCTGCAAGGTTTCAAGTTCCGGCGCCGGAGATTAATTCCCCACCCGCACAACTGAAACCGTATTTATTAGACCTTTTCCCTTACCTGCTCAAACATTGAAAACATGGCAAAACTGCCGTATTTTGTAATTATTAAGCCTATTGTTTTTTTGTGGTTTTCACGGTTAAAGAATCATTGTATCAATTCAGTGATTTATCCGAAAATAGGGCTGAAAGCCCTTCATATCCTAGCGTAGGGCAACATATTAGTTGATAGTTTATAGTGAACAGTTAATAGTGGAGGACGCAAGCGGATTTCCTGTTTAACGGCAATAATTCCGCTTGCGGTTTTAGCCCGCAGGGCGAGATGTGCATAACCGTAGGTGGAGCGAAGCGCAACCTACGGAAGTTTGCCAACAAAAGTCGCAATGTAGGGGCGAAAGATTTTTCGCCCCTACCGCATATATGAAGGTCGGCTGACGCCGACGCAACCGCTGCGGCGAGGGGCTTTCACCCAACGTTTGCCTACCTTGTGAATTTGGGGCATTCCGATCCGGCGGTTGCGCTGCGCTTCACCGCCGGTTATACACATCACACCCCTACCCTGCGGGGTTTAACGGATAGCAGATAGTTAATAGTTCGCAAACGGAATCATTGCCGTTGCGGCAGGAAATCCGCATGCGAACTATCCACTATTCACTATAAACTATCAACTAATAGTTATTAATTATTCTAATTATTCA
>JAITQV010000268.1 GCA_031288765.1 Planctomycetaceae bacterium | reverse complement strand
TTCCGTGCAAAAAGCCAGCAGAATAACGCCGTTCGGACTCCGCCGATATGAAGATAACCCGTCGGACTCGGCGCAAAACGTGTTCGTACCATTATAGTTGATAGTTGATAGTTGATAGTTGATAGTTGATAGTTGATAGTTGATAGTTGATAGTGAATAGTGAATAGTGAATAGTGAATAGTGAATAGTTCGCAAGCGGATTATTTACCAAAATGTACAAAATAATCTGTTTGTATTGCTAACTATTCACTACAAAGGTTGTTTTGTTCGGAAAAATGAGGTAATGAGGTTGGTTTATTAGGAAATTGTAATTATTCAGTGGAATGTTTTTTGTCCTAAGCCCGCAGGGCGAGATGTGCATAACCGGCGGTGAAGCGAAGCGCAACCTACGGACAAGATCGATAACTCTTGTAGGAAGCCCTGCAAGGGCGAGATTATCTTTGTACGGTTGATATTGATAATTTCGCCCCTAAATAACCCTAAATGTAGAACTACATTTTTCAATTGCATGAGGTGGACTAGTTTTTATTTGAATTTCGTATTTTTTTCTTCATGTTAATTCTTTTTTTTCGATAATTTTGTCCTTGGTATTGTATTATAAAAACGATAACAACAAAGGAGCAAAATAAAAATACTTTTGAAAAGATTGTTGCCTTAAAAAGATCAATTCTATATTGATCATGTTCATAACTTGGCAGCTCTCTGCCATTTGATATTTTTGTAGTTTTATATGTATGGGCTATGTAAAGAGATTGATTTATAATTTCTTCTTCAGAATAATATTTTCGAAGTAATTGGTTTTGAAGATTATTGGCAACATATTGATCCCAGCCTTGAGCTACAAGACCACACATAAATAGAGCCACACCACCAATAATAACTGATACGTGATCTATTTCCAAAGATTTCATTGTTATTTTAATGCTTAATATAAATAAAATCTACAAAAGTGTTCAAAATCTATTTTAACAATTTAATAATTCGCAATATTTCAGGGGGAATTTTTGTTTTTCCTCTTACCCCCGCAAGGGGTATGATGTGCATAACCGGCGATATTTAGTTGAGAGTTGAGAGTTGAGAGTGGAGGACGCAAGCGGAATTCATTACCGTTGCGGCAGGAAATCCGCATGCGAACTATCCACTTTCCACTACCAACTATTAACTAATTCAGACGTTTTCGGGGTTTGGAACAACATAAGGCGCACGATAATCGCGTGTTGTCAAAGCGTTTGCTTCGGCGTTGTCGATGAAGACTTCGTTTTCAACGTCAATTTTGAGCAACGGTCCCAACGAAAGCGGTGTTTTTTTCAAATCGACGCCGACAGTTTCGAGATGTTGAACAGTTCGGGCAAGAGTTGCTTCGTTGTCGTCAAGCGATTTGACGGATTTGAGAACCTCTTTCAGGTCATCCGCAGAAACTTTGTTCTTTTCACCGAGATAATAGGAGGTATTACCGAGATGGCTGACCGCCGCCGAAAGGGCGCCGCAACGGGCGTCGGCGTGTGCCAATGACGGGTTCCGCTCCAAAACCGCTTCGACAAAATTACCGTAATGGTTGCCGTCTCCGGTAAATTCCCGGATTTGTTCTCCTTCGAGATTGTAAGCGTAAGACACGGAATAGGATTGATGTTTTGCGGAACCTTGAATGACGTAACCCTTTGTTCCGTAAGCAATCACTCCAACCTGCGTACCAAGATTTTTACCAACGGGAATATTCATAATCGGAGTTTCCAGCCCGCGTGTTTCAAAAACGAGACACTTATCGCCGTAGTCATAAATGGAAACTTCCGTGTTGGCAACATCGCCGGCATCAACATAATCCGCGCCCTTTTCCACATCATAACCAAGCCGTCCGCCGTAAGAAATCACGGATTGCGGAAATTGATTCACGTCCAGAAACCATCGGGCAATATCGGTTTGGTGGGGACCTTGGTTGCCGAGATCGCCGTTACCGTAATAGCGTTGCCAATGCCAATCGTAATGAAAACGCGGTCGTGTTACGGGTTTAATCTGTGCGGGACCGCTCCAAATATCGTAATCAATTCCGTCGGGAACTTTGTATTCGCCGAGCGGTCCGATTGCCTTGCGGCGTTTGTAACAAAGACCGCGTGCAAATTTCACGTCACCGATTCCGCCTTCACGAATAAATTTGACGGCGTTAATCACATTAGCGCAGGAACGGCATTGTGTTCCGGTTTGGACAACGAGTCCGTATTTTTTGGCGGCGGCAACAATTGCCTTACCTTCGTGAATGTTGTAGGTGAGCGGTTTTTCGATGTAGCAATGTTTACCCGCCTGCAACGCCCAAAGAGCGGTAAGGGTGTGCCAGTGATTGGTTGAAGCGCAGGTTACGGCGTCAACCGATTTATCTTCTAAAATTTTGCGGAAATCATCAATCGCTTGCGGTTTATAACCGGTATTCTTTTCAATTTGCAAACATTTTTTTTCGGCTTGGGCAACATCGGGATCGCAAAGGAAAAGGATTTTTGTCCGTTTATCTTTTGAGAAAAAACCGATATGGTCGCCGCCGCGTCCGCCGGCTCCGACAATAGCAATACCCAATTGTTCGTTGGGGCTGACTGCATTTTGAGCCGGCAAATTTTCTGTTGCCGTGCCGGAAAACGCTGTTGCCGCAACACTTGCCGCAAACGAAGCACAAAGCGAATCTTCCAAAAACCGCCGTCTTGTAATTTTAGTCATAATAAACCTCGATAAAAATTAGGGGAAATACGTTAGGGAAACAAACCAAACACCGGTCATTATACACATTTCCGGCTTTATTGAAAGTCATTACTCAATACTCAATAAAAATACTTTTTTAGTTAAGAGCGGGAAGTTGATCATGGAGAGTACCGCAAGCGTTCTATTTACCAAAACATATTAAATAATCCGCTTGCGATACTATCAACTATAAACTAATATGTCGCCCTTTCAGGGCTTGATTTTATTGGTGTATCCTGTTCGTAAGGCGTTGCCCTACGCTAGGATATTAAGGGCTTTCAGCCCTATGCTCGGGACAAATCACCGAATAGATACGTTTGGTTTTAAAACAGTCCGGTAATTTGCCCTTGTTCGTCAATATCAATACGTTCTGCGGCGGGCGATTTCGATAACCCCGGCATGGTCATAATTTCACCGGTTAATACAACAATAAATCCGGCGCCGGCAGAAATCCGGGCATCGCGGATCGGAATGTCAAAACCGGTCGGTAAATTCCGCAACGAAGGATCCGCAGAAAAAGAATACTGCGTCTTGGCAATACAAATCGGAAAACGACCAAACCCCAACGCTTCAAATTGTTCAAACTTCTTTCGTACATTTTTCTCAACAACAATCCTGTCTGCCCCGTAAATTTTCCTGCAAACCGTTTCCACTTTTTCCAACAACGGCATTTCATCGGGATAAAGCGGTTTGAAAGTTGAAGGTTCATTGGCGGTTTCAATAGTTTCCGCGACAATATGAGCCAATTCTTCCGCACCGGCACCGCCGCGCGCCCAATGTTCCGACTTTGCCGCCCGGATTCCGATTTCGGAACATTTTTCGATGATCAATTGTGTTTCTTCTTCCGTATCCGTCGGAAACGAGTTGATCGCCACAACCGCCGGAACACCATACAACCGAATATTTTCGAGATGTTTGCGCAAATTGGCAAAGCCGGTGATAAGGGCGTTGGTGTTGGGTTGTGTTAAATCTTTCAAATCGGCGCCGCCGTGATATTTAAGTGCGCGGACGGTTGCCACCATGACAACCGCGCTGGGTTGGAGACCGGCTTGACGGCATTTAATATCGAAAAACTTCTCCGCCCCAAGATCAGCACCGAATCCCGCCTCCGTAACAGTGTAGTCCGCCAATTTCAAAGCGAGTTTTGTTGCCAACACACTGTTGCAGCCGTGAGCAATATTGGCAAAGGGACCGCCGTGAATCAACGCCGGATTCCCTTCAAGTGTTTGCACCAGATTGGGTTGAATCGCATCTTTGAGCAACACCGCCATTGCGCCGTGGCAAAGCAATTGCGATGCCGTAACCGGTTCCCCGTCTGCCGTATAACCGACAATTATTTTTCCGAGCCGTTCTTTGAGTTCAAAAATAGAGTTGCTGAGGCAGAAAATTGCCATAACTTCGGAGGCAACCGTAATATCATAACCCGATTCACGCGGCACGGAATATGCCGAACCGCCAAGACCGATCACAATTTTCCGCAACGCCCGATCATTCAGATCAACAACACGGTTCCACGCAATACGCCGCGTGTCCAGACGAAGAGCGTTTCCGAAATGAAGATGATTGTCGAGAACCGCCGCCAAAAGATTATGAGCTGTTGAAATCGCATGTAAATCGCCGGTAAAATGGAGATTAATATCTTCCATCGGAACAACCTGAGCATAACCGCCGCCGGCTGCTCCGCCTTTCATTCCGAAACTGGGACCGAGCGAAGGTTCACGAAGACAAACAACCGCCTTTTTACCAATCCGGTTTAATCCGTCGGTAAGTCCGACACTGGTTGTTGTTTTGCCTTCGCCTGCCGGAGTAGGACTCAACGCCGTTGTAAGAATCAGGCGGCTGTTGGGGCGTGCAGACTGCCGGTTTTGGGAAGTAATCGTTTCAAGCGGGATTTTCGCCTTGAAACGTCCGTAACACTCAATTTGATCACCGGATAAACCAATTTTTTCGGCAATACGCTCAATCGGCGTCATCGCTGTTTGCCGTGCAATTTCAAGATCGGAAAGATAGGAAGCGGTCATAATCAATTATTTTCAAAAAGGGTGAAGAATAATTAGTCTCCCTGAAATTGTTCGGGGAACTATTATAAAAATTCTTTGGATACTTTGAACGGTAGGAAATGATCCTTTATTGTAATGATTCGGCGGAATTTCGGAGGACAACTAGGATGTTAAAAATCGGCAGGATATAAAAAGGGGCTTTTATCGTTGGTTTTTTGCCAATTGCTCTTTCAATTCTTTAATTAATTTATTTTGTTCTTCGAGTGCTTTATCTTTTTCTTTTAGTGTTTTTTTGTTTTCTCTAATTACTTTTCTGCTTTCTTTAAGTGCTTCTTCCTGGTCGCGGGCGTGTTCCACAAGACGTGAAATCGTGCGGTAAATATCCCAAGTAAATTCGAATCCGTAGGATAATGAATGGTATAAGTTCAAAATTAAATTCATCTCGTATCATTGATATACTCTTTTTACTAATACAAATTGAAAAATACTGATTGTTGTGATTTTGTAATATTATAACCGGACTTTTACAAAGGCAATTGTTCGCCGAAGAGTTGTCTTAATTCGGATAGTTAATGATACCTAACAAAGCGAGATATATTTCAAGAGTTCCGCCATAATTTTTTGTTAAGGATTCTTGATAGGCTTGCCAGATTGAATCACAATATTCGCAATGTTGAATCAATTGGTTTGTTTGTGCAATCTGAATTATTCTCAGATGATTCAATTTTAGATCATCAACTCTGTAACTAAGACCTCTTTCATCTATTCCCATCCAGAATTTAAAGAGGTCTCTACAATACGGACAAATAATAGTATTATTGAGGGGCATTGATAAATGCGTATGGAATTGTGAATTAAATTTCTTAAAAAAAGTAACCATATTCCATTCTTTTGTTGGTTTTTCGCGCGTTATTTCCCATGAACTTTCATCTAAACCGAGCATATTATTGTACCATTTGCCTTTTTCGCAAGAAGTATCAGAGGTTGGCTGTGATTGACCGGCAAAATAGGTTAGACATTCTGTACAAGCCATAATGACCTGATTGGTAACAGTGCATCGTATATTGACTATCCGCCCGGAACACATTGGCAACGGGCATTGGGGGCATGATTGCCGAGAATCATAATTATTGTTATTGTAACGGTCGGGGAACATGAGATTTTATAATATTAAATAAAATTAAAACGTATTGGATACACTCTAAATCTTGGGAATGGATATATTATACTCTCTCAAAAGATAAGGGAGAACACGGTCATTAATGTCTTTGCATATTATTTCAAAAAAACTATCTGCAATAGTTTCTACCAAACACTGTTTATAACAATGCCATACTTGCACGTTTGGATTTTCTTGAGAAGTATCCATACAAAGATATTCGAGTTCTCCATCAGATGAGAATACAATATAAGAATCAGGTAATCCTCCGTTCCTTATCAGAAGCGTCTTATCAACGACGTATTGTATTATTTTATCTTCAAATTGCATTGCACCAAAATATTCATAGTAACCTCCGACAAAATACAACATTCCCCAATTTTTAAGAAATAATCGGTATTCATAAGGAAATCGAATACTCAAATTTTCTTCCATTTCCTGTATCAAATCTTCCGATGCTAAAATACCAAAACTTTTAGAATATTCGGGATATTTTTCTATAAAGGAATTAATTTTTTCAAACAAGATTTGTGAGTTGGTTTTTTCAAGCATGTTTTTGTTTTTTGATTTATTTTTTGAAATTTTTTTGGGAAAGGACTGTCTCGAATATTGTAGTGAAAATTTAGAATTATTTAAGTTTCGCGGACAAGGGCAAAGTATTTAATCCTGATAATTAATAATACCTAACAATGCAAGATATCTTTTAAGTGATCCTCCGTGGGTTCTCCATTCGGGTTCTTGGTAGGCTTGCCATATTGTATCACAATATCTGCAATGTTGAATCAATTGGTTTGTTTGTGAAATTTGAAGAACTTTCAGGCGATTCATTTTCGGCTCATCAATTTTGTAAACACGGTCTTTTTCATCTTTTTTCATTCTGAATTTAAAGAAATCTCTGCAAGACGGACAAATAACATTATTATTGGGTATTGATAAAGGCGGGTGAGAT